>JBOGKI010000611.1:0-2991 GCA_050745605.1 Terriglobia bacterium
ATGCAATAAGCAAGCTCTCCTAGCTTCGATTCTACCCTCTCGAAAGCCATTGCAAAAGGGCACGGCCGCCGGCGGCTTCCCCGGCTGTCAGCATCCGCGCGGGCGCCAGTAGCACAGCGCGGGCCTTGGGCCGCGTCTACGGATTCAGGTCGTGGGCTCGGTATTTCCCGGAGAAAGGCCACGGCGAGAAGAACGCTCGCCGCGGCTACCGGGGGGTCTCGGGTTGCGGCGCCCTCCATAAGCCTGCCCGGGCGCGGACCGAGGGGCGGGCCTGCCGCGCCATTTTGCGGTGGCGTGAAGCCGCCGCCACTGCGGCAAGCCAAAATGGCGATTTTTGGCTTTGCTTCCGCGCAAAGCCAAAAGTCATCGTCCATCTCATTTGTTTTCTATTGGTTAGGATGGTTTTCCGGAAAATCAGGCTATCTCGATTGGAATCAATGGCTTAGCGGAACTCGGTGGGTTCGTTTGTGGATTCTTGTTGCTCTTGGTTTTTTATTTTGTCCTGTTTTCATGGCGTTGCAGACCGTCAGCCTGTGGAAATCTTTAAAAAAAGAATTCTTTTTTTGTTGGCGTCGTGCTCATACCCGCATTTTTACTGGATCTCTGCCCATTTTACAATGGGTTCGTTCCTCGAGTCCAAAACCCGATCCTCTGTTTTCAATGAGTTCGGTGGCTTTGCTCGCAAAAGAGCCCTTCCCGGAGTCACCCCACATCGTTCCTAACCTCATTTTTATTGGAGTTTTTGCAGATTTCGCAGTGGCTTGGTGCGTGGAGGGGGTCGTCACGTCAATCCGGCCCACGTACGAAACAGCGGCGTCGATTCGGCATCTGGGAACGGCGGTTGCTGATCGATTCATGACAAGAATCTCCGTTAAGCGTGTACTTAATGGAGTATACCCTATGAGTACACGATTGTCAACTGGATTGGCCCGCTGGGGCGGCGGTCGGAGTTTACCCGGGCAGGGGCCACCGGCCGGCTGCCATCAGACATGGCAGCAGGCGTAGCGGCGCGTTTCATTTTCCAGAGACTCTGTGGCTGGTTCCTGATGGATTCCACGTCGCGGCGGGATGGGATGGCCCCAGCCGGTAATCCGAATTCCGACTCGCCAGGACGCGGACGCCCGTGCCATAGCCGGCCGGTCACAAAGAAGAAGCGGTCCCACCGCACCAAACGCCGAAGACGTGACATCAAGGTCAATTGTAGCCAATGTTCCCGAGGGAGAATCCGCAGAGTTTCTGGAATGCGAAACTCTGCGCTGCCCGCTGGAGTGGGGCGGTGTACACTGCTTGGGAGGAGCGCACGGAGAGAATCCCCATCCAGGGGGACACGGCCGAGTATCTCTATGATCCGTGGGGCGAGGACATCGGCCACTACGATGCCACGCAGGGTTACTGGTACGATGAATACATCCCATTCGGCGGCCGGACGCTGGCGGAGTATAAGGCCTCCACGCCGCCGCAGACGGTGACGCAGTTCTACCACCCGAATGCGCTGGGGTCGCGGTCGATGGCCACGGATGCCCTGGGGAACTACGTGGAAGAGACGGTGTACAACCCGTTGGGCCAGAGTTGGCAGAGCACGGGAGCGATTTGGGACCAGCGCTTCGGAGGGATGCCGATTTTCGACGCGGACCTGGGCTTGGACGCGACGGCGTTTCGGATGTATGCACCGCTCCAGGGCCGCTGGCTGACGCCCGACCCTGCGGGCGGCGACCTCACCAACCCCCAGTCCTTCAATCGGTATGCCTATGTGCTGAATAACCCGACGACGCTGATTGATCCGTTGGGGCTCTACCAGTTTTGCCCCAACGGTCAGACTGACAATCAGTGCAATCCGCCTCCGGGCGGCGGAGGGGGGGGAGGAGGCGGGGGAGGCAGTTCGAATCCTCCGGGAGTGTGTGCGCAGGTACGATTCGCGACCTTTGCGCACCCTGAGCTGCGCCCGCCTTGTGCCGGCGTTGGGGGCGGCGGAGGCGGAGGAACCGTGTCTCCGCCCAAGCCCGCGCCACCCACTGCGAAGCCACTGCCTCAGCCCTGCGGGACGAGTGGGTTTGGCGGCGGCATAGGAATCGCTCTTGGAGGGAACGCAGATCTGGGCGTGGGCCTCGCTGGGGTCACGGGGACAGGGTCCGTGGGCGCGGGTCTCTTCTACGGCAGTGGAACCGGGGCTTCGGGAGGCGCGTTCGCAAGCGGCGGGGCTGCCGCATACGCACTGGGACTCGTAACGGCGGTGCCCAACCAGAATGTCCAGCCAGTTAGCCTGGGAGCATTCGCCGGAGGCGGTGCCAGCATCTTCTTCACGAACGCTCGATCTGTGCAACAGCTCTCCGGTCCCTTCACGGCGTACTCCCTAAACGTCGGCCTGGGCCCTGTCAAATTCTCCGTGCAGTATGCCTCTGCGGGCTCTATAAGTGTGATCTCGATTGGTCCGCCCTACGCAGGCTTGAGTATCGGCGCCTCCGCGACCCGGGTAGTGACCAACACAATGACACAGCAGAGGGGCTGCAAATAGGAGTTGCCCATGCAAAACTTTGCTTTGGATCGAACGGGGCTAATCTTCTTCTGCTTGGTCCTGGTGCTGTTCTGTTGGGCCGTCTTCGATACGCAAAGATTTTTGCGATTGCTCAGCCTCAATCGTAAGGCGGCATTCACGCATTTCGAGCTGGTGGTTATTAGAGTGCCGGGAGCCGTCGTCATAATAGGCGCGAGCTGGTTAATTTTAGCCACTCTATTGCGCAACTGGTGACAGGTTTATCCTCGCGGGTGGAGCGAATCGAAGGAGACACGGCAAACTATCTGTACGATTCGTGTTGGCAGGACATCGGCCGTTACAATGCCACGCAGGGTTACTGGTACGATGAATACGTGCCGTTCGGCGGGCGGACCCTGGCGGAGTATAAGGCCTCCGCTCCGCCGCAGACGGTGACGCAGTTCTACCACGCCAATGCGCTGGGGTCGAGATCGATGGCGACGGATGCTATGGGGAACTAC
>JBOGKI010000612.1:0-2985 GCA_050745605.1 Terriglobia bacterium
CTCATAGAGCGCCGCTACAGCAAACTGCACCATCATCCAATCCCGCAAAATCTTGCCATGGACGGGGGTGTATGTTAAGTTGGGCTTCTAAGAGATATCGGGCTTTCGCCGGAATGAGCCATTGTGCTGCCGGAGGGAGCCAGCTCCGGCGAACGGAACGTGGATGGTAGTCCGATTTCCGGAGGACCAGCGTCCCCCGGCCTGGAAGATCGTTTTCATTCAGTACATTATCGCCGCCACTTTCGTGGCGCTGCTGGTGGGGTATTGGCGGCTGCAGATTGGCGAGCATCGCTACTACCAGCACGAAGCCGAGCGGAACCGTATCCGCGACCTACCGGTGATCGCGCCGCGCGGACGCATCCTTGACCGTCAAGGGCGCGTGCTGGTGGACAATTTCCCCGCCTTCAGTGTTCTGCTACTTCGGGAAGACCTGGCCAAACTGACGCCCACCGCCATCAGCGGCATCGCTCAAGGCCTCAACCTGAAATCTGAAGACATCCAGCAACTCATCAATAAAACCGCGGGCCTGCCCAAGTTTCAGCCGGTCATGCTGAAGCCGGACGCCACTCCTGCCGATATTGCCTTCGTCGAATCACACCGGGTTGAATATCCCGAACTCGACCTTTTGCAGGTGCAGCAGCGATTCTGCCTGAAGCACCAGGCGGCGGCGGCGCTGCTCGGCTACGTGGGCGAGGTCTCCGAAGAGATGATCGCCAAGTCCGGAGACCGCTACCGGCCCGGCGACGTGGTGGGAAAGTCCGGGATTGAACGCGAGTACAACGGCGTGCTCAGCGGCCGGGACGGCGTGCGGCGCGTGATCGTGAACAGCCGCGGCCAGGAAATGGGGTCGATGACCACCATCAACGCCCTGCCCGGAAACGACCTGCGCCTGACCATCGATTTTGATCTGCAAATGGCCGCCGAGACCGCACTTGGAGACCGCTCCGGGGCCGTAGTGGCCATCGATCCCAATACTGGTGAAGTGCTGGCGTTGGTCAGCCATCCCACCTTTGATCCCAATGATTTTGCCCACCACATTGACCGCGCTGAATGGACTGAATTGAACGCCGACCCCGAGCACCCGCTCCTGGATAAAGCCATTCAGGCGCAGCTCGCTCCGGGGTCCGTATTTAAGATTGTCACCGCCACGGCGGCGCTCGAAACCGGCGCCATCACGCCCTCCTTTACGATTATTTGCCCGGGCTACGTCACCATCTATGGCCACACTTTCCACGACTGGATCTGGAAGGAGCATCGCGGCCACGGTTCTGTTGACCTGCACCGCGCCATCGTGGAGTCTTGTGATGTTTATTTCTACACACTGGGGAAGCTGCTGGGGATTGGCAAGCTTGATTACTTCGCCCAACACTTGGGACTAGGATCTCGCACCGGCATCGACCTGCCGGGCGAAGATTCCGGTCTGGTGCCGACGCCAGCTTGGGTGGAAAGGGTCTTCAAGCACAAGTGGTACGCGGGGGAAACCATCTCGGTCGCCATTGGCCAGGGCGCTCTGGAGGTGACTCCAATTCAGCTTGCCTCCATGATTGGCGGCGTGGCGTTGGGCGGGGTGTTCCATCCGCCGCATCTGGTCTTCGGCGATGAGTTGCAGGCCCTCGGCCAGGATCCTCCGAACGACGGTCCCGTCAGGTTTCCGCTCAGTCCGGAGACGGTGGCCGCCGTGACCAGCGGCATGTGGGGCGTGGTGAATGAGGGAGGGGGCACAGGAGCGGGCGCGCGCGTTGCGGGGCTCGACGTTGCCGGCAAGACCGGAACCGCGCAGGTGGTGAGCGTCGCCTTGAAGAAATCCGCTCACAGCGCCGATTACCGGAACAACGCTTGGTTTGTGGGATATGCCCCGGCCAGTAAGCCGCGGATTGTGGTCGCGGTGCTGGTGATGCACGGAGCTGAATCATCGGTGGCGTCGCCCGTGGCAGGGGCTGTGATCAAAGCCTACCTTGAAAAAAAGCCTTCCGGCCAGACTCCAGCTTCGCATTGGCAGGCGCAGGCCAGCCTGGCGCCCGCCGCTCCGGGCCACCCGGGACTTCAGGGCGGTGAAGGGTCCGACGGGCCAAGATAAACTGCAAGACTGGGAATCATGCTCCGCAAGATCAGTTTCCGGGAAATCGATTGGATCGTCCTCACGGTGGCTCTGATTTTGGCGATGGTGGGCATCGTGGAAATTTACAGCACCACCGCGCACACCGCTCTCGCCGGTGAATATAAACGCCAGATCGCTTGGGTCGTGGTGGGGCTGGTGACGCTCCTGGTGTTGAGCCAACTGGATTATCACATCCTGCTGGACCACGCGACTGGCCTTTACATCATGGGATTGTTGGGCTTGCTCGCCCTGCTCGTCGCCGGACACGCCATCGGCGGCGCCCGGCGCTGGGTTCGCATTGGTGGATTCACTTTCCAGGTGTCAGAAATTGTCAAGTTGATTATAATAGTATGGGTTGCGTCGTATTTTGCGCACCAGCGGACGAAGTCCGTAAGCTGGAAGGATCTGGTGGTCCTGGGAACACTGATTGGGCTGCCGGCGGCGTTGGTGGCGTTGGAGCCAGACTTGGGAACGGCGCTGACCTTTCTACCCATTGTTGCGGCGGGCATTTTCCTGGCCGGAGTCCGTGGCCGTCAGATCGCGGCTCTGGCGCTGCTCGGCGCCTTGATGGTTCCCGCAGGTTGGCATTTGCTACGGCCTTACCAGCGCCAACGGCTGATGACTTTCGTCCATCCGGTAAAAGATGTTCAGGGTTCCGGATATCAGGTGGCACAATCCAAGATCGCCATTGGGTCGGGTGGTTTCTGGGGCAAGGGCATTGGCAAGGGTACGCAGAGCCGTTTGGGCTTCATCCCCGTTTCACATGCGGACTTCATCTTTGCGGCTTTTGCGGAAGAACAGGGGTTTGTAGGGACGTTTTTGGTGCTTTTGCTTTATTTCGTTCTACTGGTGCGCCTGATGGACGGCGCGCAGCTTGCCGGGGACCG
>JBOGKI010000613.1:0-2980 GCA_050745605.1 Terriglobia bacterium
GGTCTGTGTCCTCCGTTTCCGGCGCTCGCAGAGCGCCGCTACAGCGAAGGCGCTGCCCCATATTGTGCGAACGGCATTAATACTAAGCATGGGCTTGCCCATCCTGTTGATGAGCGCATGGATCGCTACCGCCGCGCAAAGTACGGCTCACAGAACCGCCACGCATCACCACGCGGCCGCGCGGCACGCGCTCTACCGGCCATCGTCGCTGCATGACCGCGCGCCGGCCGTCTACCGGGCGAGGTTCGTCACCACGCAGGGAACTTTCGTGGTGGAGGTTCACCGGGCCTGGGCGCCGCTCGGCGCGGACCGCTTTTACAATCTCGTGAAATATGGCTACTACAACGGCAACAGCTTCTTCCGGGTGCTGCCCGGTTTCGTGGTGCAATTCGGTATGAACCCCAAGCCAGTTCTCAACCACATTTGGGATCATGCATCAATCAAGGACGATCCGGTTACTCAGACTAACCTGCGCGGCTACGTTACTTTTGCCACAGCCGGTCCGAACACGCGAACCACGCAGGTGTTCATCAATCTGGCGGACAACTCGCGCCTCGATTCACAGGGCTTCGCGCCGTTCGGTCAAGTGACTGAAGGAATGGACGTGGTGGGTAAGTTCTATAGCGGCTACGGCGAGGGCGCGCCGCAGGGCAACGGCCCCAACCAGGACCTGCTCACCAAACTTGGCAAGCCCTATCTGGACAAGAATTTTCCAAAACTCGATAGCATCAAGGTCGCCACCATTGTGCCGCCGGCGCATCCGGCTCATTCGGGCACTTCAAGGGAGCCAGCGGCCACGCACACCGCAACGCACCATTGATCGCGACGCGGTTATTGTGGCGTGCATTGTAGCACCGGCGTCCTGGCCGGTAACCTTCACTGTCAATGCACCCGGCGGTAAGGACACCGCCGCTACAGCTCTGAAGAATGAAAGGGTGAAGACATGAGGCGGTAGCCACGACGAATTTGCCTTTCAGTTCGTCGCAGGCTCTGCATTTCCAATGGGAAAGCCCACGGCGCGAAAAACGCTCGCCGTGGCTGCCACCGAAGACGAGGTCAATGAACCAAAGTCATGGAAAAGAAATGGGTCAGAGCGCGCATACCTGAAGACGCGCAGGAGTTTCTGTGCATCGCCACATTTCTGCCACTGCGCCGCTGGAGGGACGTGGTCCCATTCCTCCGGCTAAGCTTTCAAGTCGAAAAGCAACTCCAGAAATCCTCCGGCATGGTCCGTTACGGCCTGAAAACCGATGTCCCTCGGAAACATTTCTGGACACTTTCCGTATGGGAGGATCGAGCCTCTGTGAACGCCTTTGTGGCGGCCCAACCCCATGCCGCCGCGGTCAAGAAGTTTGAACGTTGGGCAGGAGAGGGGGCAGCGTTTGTCGAATGGAAAGCATCGAGCTCCGACCCGGCTTGGGCCGCAGTCTTCGACAAGCTGAAGAACCCGACGTTTTATTACAAGGCCTCTGGCCGGTAGCAGGGACCGGGTCCGTGCTCCTGCCGTGAAAATGGCCGTAGCGCCGGCATCTTGCCGGCACCGGCCGCCGAGGCGGCGCTACCATTTTCATGCCAAGTGGCGCGTCGCAAGCGCAGGGGGTCTGCCGCGCTACCCTGTGATCTTGGAAGATCGGAAAGAAAGGATAAAGAGAAAAAATGAATGAATTGAATCCCGGGCTTTACGCGATTTTTGAAACCTCGCTCGGCGAAATCACCTGCCGGCTATTTCCCGAAAAGGCCCCGAAGACTGTTGAGAATTTCGTGGGCCTGGCGAAGGGCGAGAAAGAGTTCATCGATGTCGCCACCCGCAAGCCCGTGCGGCGCCGCTTCTTTGACGGGCTCGCGTTCCATCGCGTGA
Source organism: Terriglobia bacterium (assembly GCA_050745605.1). Classification (GTDB taxonomy): domain Bacteria; phylum Acidobacteriota; class Terriglobia; order UBA7540; family UBA7540; genus CALCEB01. The sequence continues at coordinate 1,859 of JBOGKI010000613.1, forward strand.
TTCCGGATTTCATGATCCAGGGCGGCTGTCCGCTCGGCACAGGAACCGGCGGGCCGGGTTATAAGTTTGAAGATGAATTCAGCAAGGACCTGGTGTTTGACAAGCCCGGCAAGCTGGCCATGGCCAACTCCGGCCCCAACACCAATGGCAGCCAATTCTTCATCACCTTGGCGCCCACGGACTGGCTGAATCACCGGCACACGATTTTTGGCGAGGTGGTGAAAGGCTACGATGTAGTGGCCGCGATTTCCACTATGCCGCGTGACGGGCATGACAAGCCCCGCACGCCGGTGACGCTCAATTCGGTTGAGATTGTGGAGGTGAAGTAAGCGGCACGTGGATTCCCGCTTTCGCGGGAATGACAGGGCTCAGCATGACAGCGCTTTTGCCCGCCGCGAGAGGCCACCCTGCGCCACTCACACCCCAATCACGGCCACCAGTTCCTTCACGGAATCGGCTGATTTCTTGAGCGCGGCATCCTCTTCAGCGGTCAGCTTGATCTGAATGATCTGCTCGATGCCGCGCGCGCCCAGCTTCACGGGCACGCCCACAAACAGACCGTTGATTCCATATTCACCCTCAAGATAAGCGGCGCACGGCAGTATTTTCTTGCGATCGAAGAAAATCGCCTCGACCATTTCGACAACGGCCGCCGAGGGCGCGTAATAAGCGCTGCCGGATTTGAGCAGATTCACGATCTCGGCGCCGCCGCTTCGCGTCCGCGCGATGATCGCGTCCAGCTTGTCTTTGGGCATTAACTCGGTAACCGGGATTCCAGCCACCGTGGTGTAACCCGGGACCGGAACCATGGTGTCACCGTGGCCACCCAGCACGAAGCCCTGCACGTTCTGTACGGAAACTTCCAGCGCCTCCGCAATGAACGTGCGATATCGCGCCGTATCCAGGACACCCGCCATGCCGATGACGCGATTCTTGGAAAAGCCGCTCACCTTCAGCGCCGTCTGCGCCATGGCGTCCAGCGGGTTCGTGACGACGATGAGGAAACACTCAGGGGAGTAACGGGCCACCTTTTCCACCGTACCCTTGACCACGTCGAAGTTGGCTTTGAGCAGCTCGTCGCGGCTCATCCCGGGTTTACGCGGGATGCCGGATTGGCGACAC
>JBOGKI010000614.1:0-2980 GCA_050745605.1 Terriglobia bacterium
CAATGGTTTCTTTTATGTGCTCGATCGCACCAATGGCCGCTTGCTGCTCGGAAAGAAATTTCTGACAAAGTTGAATTGGGCCAGCGGCATCGGCCCTGACGGACGGCCCCAGCTTCTGCCGGGTTACCTTCCGCCTCCCCAGGGCGAGGTCATCTGCCCATCCAGCGCGACGAACTGGATGGCGACCGCCTTCAGCCCGGTCACGCATCTTTATTACGTCATGGCCCGCGAGGGTTGTGGCTTCGACGTGGCGCCGGGTCACTGGGCCAAGAGATACCCGTCCCTCGTGCCTTCCAAGAAGTACCTGCGGGCGCTCAACATTGAAACCGGAAAAGTCGTTTGGGAAACTCCTTTCATTGGACCCGCGGGCGGCAAGCGGTGGGCAGGAGTGTTGGCCACCGCCGGGGGACTTATCTTCTACGGAAATCCCTCCGGCGATGTGGTGGCAGCCGATGAAACCAACGGCAGGCCCTTGTGGCACTTCCCCACCAACGAGCGAATGAAAGCTTCTCCCATGACCTTCATGGCGGATGGAAAACAGTTTGTCGCGCTCGCTGCCGGTCCAAATATTATGTGTTTCGGATTGCCCTAGCCCGGACTGGGTGCCCTCCTCTTCGGTTACTCGACACTAGACGATTGGAAATCCGCCCTGGGATATTGCCGTGAAACGACGCGAGTTTCTCTCGACAGCCGCTGGTGCTACGATGGCCGCCATGGCTCCATCGCACTCATTCGCCGGGATCGCGCCGGCCTCCGGGCCGTTTCGAGGCACGCTTTGTCTTTTCTCCAAGCATCTGCCTGAAATGAATTGGCGCGAACTGGCGCGCGCCACACAGGGCGCCGGTTTCGCCGGCGTAGACCTTACGGTGCGCGCGGCCGGGCACGTTCTTCCCGAACGGGCGCAAGAGGATCTGCCCAAGGCCGTCGCCGCGATCCGTGAACAGGGTCTCGAAGTTCCCATGATCACCACGGAGCTCACCTCCGCTTCGGACCCGACGGCAGAGCCCATCCTCCGCGCCGCCGGTGAGTTGCGCATCCCTTACTTCAAGGCCGGCTATTACTCTTATCAATATGTTGACGTGCGGAAGGAGATCGCCCATGCGGGCGCAAAACTTCGGGGGCTGGCTGACCTTGCCCGGGGGCACGGCGTGCAGTGCGGTTATCACAACCATGAGGGCTTGATGGGTGGCCCGGTCTGGGACTTCGCGCCCATCATCGAGGCGATGGATCCCCAATGGGCTGGATACTATTTTGATATCCGCCACGCCACGGCGGAAGGCGGCGCCGGCGGATGGAAGAGCGCCACGAACCTGGTGATGCCGAGACTCAAGATGATCGCTATCAAGGATTTCTACTGGGGAAAAACCAGCAAGGGCTGGCGAACCGTCAATTGTCCCCTCGGCCAGGGAATGGTGCACTGGAAATACTATTTCATGGCGCTGGCGCGCGACGGTTATCACGGTCCTGTCTCTCTCCATCTTGAATACGAAATCCCGGGAAAGACCCGGGCCGAACGCGAGGCAAACACCCTCGCTGCGGCGGAAAGGGACCTGGCGTTCCTCAAGGCCGGCTTGGGGGAGGCGTATGCGGGTTGAAGAAGGGAAGGCGGCGCGTGCTGAGGTTCAAGTCAATAGTTTCCTATCCCCTTGTTCGCTTTTTCCTGCCTTAAAACGGTCCGAGTTGTTCAGGAATTGCCATGCCTGGCGGTTGGATATTGCTATGACGTCGCGCCGCCCGGGGGGCATCGCGCCCTAAAGCCGGATAAATAAAATCTGCTTGGTGGCGGCATCAGGCTTGTTTAGAATGGCAACATCGACGGGTTGCTCCAAACACGAGCTTCATCGGCCGGGAAAGATTCCGGTTGGCGGCTTGGCGCTCGATGAGTGAGGATTTGAAAATGAATTTTGAAGAAGCTGGCAAGGTTATCGATGTAGAACTCAAGAAGCTGGTCGATTATTTCGACACCAAGCTCAAACCCTCAACCCGCCGCGACCTGGCCGAGGTGGTGCGACGGGCGGCGAAGAACCTCTCGGACCTGGCTGAGAAAATCGACAAAGCCACCCCCTAATCGTGGAGCGAAGTTGACGCCTGCCAGCCGCACCGTGCCGCGGAGGATCAAGAACGTCTGTGCCTCGCAGCAAGGCTTCCTCCAGACACTGCGCAGAACGCCACAAGCGGGCCTGATCCTTGTCCTGCTGCTCTTCAGCCCGGCCTGCATTCATCGTCATCGTCACCGCCACGCCGCCCAAATTCCAACTCCGCCTCCGCCGCCCGCGGCCAAATACCCATCGCCGCGGCGGCCGGCGCCATACCCGGCGCCGCCAAGCGGCGTGATCGAGCAAGGACAGGAAGGCATCGCCTCCTGGTATGGGCCCACTTTCAACGGACATGAGACGTCGGACGGCGAGATTTACAACATGTACGCCTTCACCGCCGCTCACCGCACGCTTCCCTTCAGCACCATGGTGCGGGTTTACAACCTTGAAAACGGCGCCTCGGTGGATGTGCGCATCAATGATCGTGGGCCGTTTGTGGAGGGACGCATCATTGACCTATCGTATTCCGCGGCCCAAGCCATCGGTATGCTGGGTCCGGGCACAACCTTGGTGCGCCTCCAAATCCTGAATCCCGGCGTGGTGAGCGGTCCGAACGCCACGCCCGGCATCTTCGCCGTGCAGGTTGGCGCCTTCAGAGATGCGGCCAACGCCGAGCGGCTGAGAGCGATGATCGAACCGCGCTTCGCCCCGGTCATCCTGCAGAGCTACAACAACGGGCTGGGTGTGTTCTATCGCGTTCGAGTGGGGCGGACGGGGTCAGAAGAGGCCGCTCAGGCCCTGGCCGCGCAATTGCGCGCCGCCAATCTTGCCACAGCGACTTTCGTCGTCAGGCTCAATTGAGGTTGCGGTGGCGCGAATCGGGTGGACAATGTAGCGCCGCCGTCCCGGCGGCATTTGCCGGCAAAGCCTGCCCTGAGCGAAGC
>JBOGKI010000615.1:0-2973 GCA_050745605.1 Terriglobia bacterium
CTCATGTCAAGGAAAATGATGACACATATTCGTCACTATTCTGGGCCAAAAAGCATCTCGCGTTGAAAACAATAGTCTTGCCTTCCGAAACCGCCCCAAAATCGCCTTGGGGCGCGGAAGTTAGGCCAGTGCTTAGTGACACAAGTCAGCGTAGTATCGTTTGGGGTGCACCGAATGAACTTGCTCCTTCTTCCACTCGACGGGAACCGCCCGAGGATTATAGCTCTCGATGAAGCGGTCGATGGCTTCTCGGAGCTGCCCGGGCGAAGTAAAGCTGGCTCCCTTCAAGGCCTGCCGTCCCAGAATACTGAACCAGCACTCGATCTGATTGAGCCAACTGGCGTGAGTGGGCGTAAAGTGGAAGTGCACGCGAGGATGGCGTGCCAACCAACGATCGTGCTTCGGCTTGTGGGTATTCAGATTATCCAGAATCACATGGATCTCCTGGCGAGGGTCGTGCGCCGCTACCAAGTCATTCATAAACTCCAAAAATTGGCGCCGCCGCCGTCGCTGCCGGTGGTGCACGAGGTCTACCTGGCCGGTCAACACGTTCAAAGCCGCGAACAAGGTGGTGGTGCCATGACGTTTATATTCATGGTTGAAGCCCCTCAGGGCTTGGCCGTTGGGCAGTCGCAAATAGCCCTGGGCACGCTCCAAGGCCTGAATATGCGGCTTTTCGTCCACCGACACCACGACGGCGTATTCCGGCGGGTGCAAGTAAAGCCCGACGATCGCCGCCGCCTTGGGGGCAAACTCCGGGTCAGTCGAAATGCACCAACTCCGCCGCCGCGCCAGATGAATTTTGTGCCGGCTCAGAATGCGCCAAACCTGCCGGGGCGAGATATCCCCCAGGATGCCCGCCAGCAAGCGCCCATTCCAGCGCGCATAGCCAAGTGGAGGCGCCTGGTCCAATTGCGTCAACACCCGCCGCTCGGCGGATTCTCCGTACCGGCGCGGGGGTCCGGATCGCGGTGCGTCCTGCAGCCCGGCCAGTCCTCGTTCCCTGTATCGTCGCCGCCACTTGCTGATCGTGGCCCTGCGCACCTTTTCCCGCCCCGCAATGCTCTGAGTGGCCTCGCCGCCCGCCGCCGCCAACAGGATGCGGGCGCGCAACATGAGACGCTGTTCAGTGGTCGGCGCACTGGCCCAACGCTGCAGAGTGGCTTTGTCCTCCGGGATGAGCTTTACTTCCAAAGCTTTCTTGCTCATACCCGGAGCATATCATATAACGCCCATTTATGTCACTAACTACTAGCTGCAAGTTTGCCGGCTCGAAGGCAGCGCTACATTGCGAATCAGGACACGCCTGGCAGAGGGAACCTGCAAGGCAAATGCCGTCGTCATTTTGCCGGGACAACTGTCGGAGCCGGGCTACCGTGGCCGGAAATCCAACGGGGCTACACCGCGCTGGACATACAGAACCTTTGAAGGTTGAGCAGGGAGAAAATTCGGCTTTGGGGGAAAATGGCCGGCATCGGGAGCCCCGAGGGGAGCCTACGAAAAGGGAATAGGGAAGGCCATTGGCCTTTCCCTATTTTGCTCTTCGTGCTCGGAGCAGAGACGAGACGGCGAATCACGCGCCCGACTTCTGCGTCTGCGAAGCCCTCTTGCGCAGGTCCAGGTACTTATCAACCCACTGATCGGCTTCCTTCAAGTCCGCCTCGCGGGCTGAGTTATCGGTTTCCAGATCAGCTTTCTGGCGGTACATCAGGTTCAGGTAAGCCATGGCTTCCAAATAGTTGGGCTTCAGTTGAAGGGCCTTCTGCAACATCTGCATGCCCTCGTCCACAAGGGTTGCGTTCTTTTCAGCCAATTCTTTGCGCGCCTTTTCGGGAAGCGGCGGAAGCACGCCGGGATGTTTGGGGTCCTTGGGCGTCAACAGGTTCAAGTCCCGCCGCATGCCTGTCCAGTTCACATTGCACGGAATGTAGTCGAGCACTCCAATCCAGTAATAAGTCTCCGGATTGTTGGGGTCGATCTTCAACAATCGCTCCTGGTATTCTTTAGCCTTATCAAACTTCTGCATTTCGTAGTAGATCTGGCCGATGTTTCCCAAAGCCGCCTTATTATTAGGGTCCGCTTTGAGGACCTCCTCATAGGAACTAATCGCCAAGTCGCCCATCTTGAGGTTCTCCGGAGACGCTCCCCCTGGAGCATATTGCTGAGAGTAGGCTGTTGCCAGGAAAAGCTTGGCGTTGAGCAGGGTGGGGTCCAGGCTGACGGCTTCCTGAAAATGGTTGACGGCCTCCGGAAAATGCGCACTGCGAAAGGCCATCACGCCTTTATTCAACTGGTCGCGAGCTTTGAGCTTATTGCAGGCGACCGTCAGGCCGGCGCAAAGCAGGATTCCAGCGAATGGGGCGAGTCTGTGAAATTTCGTCCGCATACTCCTCCCTCGTACCCGGGCTGGGTCATTCGTTCTCAAGTGCTTTGGTAATCAAGCCGATCTTGTCTATTTCCGCGCCGTGAGCGATGTCAATGACCTGGGCGACCACGGAAAACGGAAGGCTGGGATCGCCTTTCACGAAGATGACGCGATCGTTGCGTGTCTTGAAAATATCCACGAGCCGCGTACCCAGATCGCTGATGGCCACCGGCTGCTGATTAATGCTCACCTGCCGGTTGGCATCAATGATGACGACAATGGTCCGGGCCAGAACGGCCGGGTCGGGCTTGGCGTTTTTATCGGGATGCGGCACCAAGGCGTCCAGCCCATTCGGAGTCGTCGGCACGATGATCATGAAAATAATCAGCAGCACCAGCAAGACATCGATGAGGGGCGTGACATTGATATCGCCCATCGTCCCGCTCTTCTTACCCACTGCCATGGACATAGAGATACCCTCCTAATAATACTAGGTTAAGTAGTTGTTGACGTTTCGCCGGATGCCTGCTAAAGTCGGGCCATGACACCCGAGCGATTGAAAACTCTGGATCACCGTTTGCAAAAGTTTCTGGAAGACATCACCGAAC
>JBOGKI010000616.1:0-2972 GCA_050745605.1 Terriglobia bacterium
GCCGTGCCAGGTAGCGTTCTTTCTGGCTTCCTGTTCCTGCCCCAAAAGATAACCTTGTATTATAACTGATTATGTATTACCATTAGCGTTCACGCTCGTGATGGGGCTCGCTCCACGGCGACTGCGATCGCAAGTAGCTTTGTGATGCCGTGAGGAGTAAGTTTGAAGACGATGCGAAAAGCATTGACGATCGTTTGCGGGTTGATTTTCTTGGCGGCGGCTTTGCCGGGGATGGCTCGAACTCCTCGGCAACCGAAGAACGAACTGCAACGGATGAAAATGGAGCACAAGGCCGAACGCAAGCTCCTTAAAGCTCAAGAAAAGGCATGGAAGCGTTCTTTCCGAGGCAAGCCCATCCCCAGGGCGGATCGAATCCGGGAAAAGCATCAGATGCAGCGGGATCTGCGAAACATGAAACAACGCCAAAAGGATCAAATTCAGGATTACAAAGATCATCAGCGTATGCAAAGGGATATCCGAAACCCCTATTAATGCCGGCAGCGACGTCCGTGTTACCCCTTCGGCGTGAATCCGCCCTGCAGATCATCTCAGGTTCCTCTTGTGAAAGAGCGGAACAACCTGACGTTTTTAATCCCTCCCCAAAGCCATTCCGAGCGTGTTCAGGAAACAGCCATTTACAAACATCGCGCCGGGGTTAGGTTCGGAAGCCGGAAGTGCTGTTCCTGAACCCCTCAGCGCGCCAGTCATCGCGTGATTCATCTCAGCTAAGGAAATGGCCCTCCTTTTTTGGTAGACTGAGAGCGAGACCGAATGGTTGGAGAGGTTTCCCATGAAGCGGCAGCGTCTTGTTGGGGCCTTGATGTTGGTGGCATTCGTGCTGCCGGTCCGTGCAATACTCGCCGGCCAGGACCAAAAACCCACCCTCAACAAGCCGGCCCCCTCTCAAAGGCCGAGCTTGGGCGCAACGCCCTCTCTCAACGGGCCTGTGAATGCTAAGACAATCGATGCCCACCAGCTCTTGAGAGTCCACAGAGTCTATGTCGAATCCATGGATAACAGCCTGAACCTGAAGCTCGATCAGGCGCTGGCCAAGCTGGGGCCTTTCCAGGTGGCAGCGAGCCGTGACGGGGCGGATGCAATCCTGCGTGGCACTTGCTTTGACTCGCCTCATCTGAAGGACGTCCACTCCGAGGTGTTCCTGACGACCAAGTCCGGCAACGCGATCTGGCAGGATGTCATCCGGCGCCCTTACAATCCGCCGGCTTTGTCTCAGGTTGTGAGCCAGACCGCAAGTCTAGTGGTCGAGCACCTACGGGGAAGCTTGGAGCAAGCACGTCGCAAGTGACTTGTGGAGTGCGGGTTTTCTAATTTGATCTTTCCGGTTTTAATTTCGATTTTCGAATGATGAGTTTTGAATTTTTGTTTCCAGAATTGGAGCCAGTCGCATCTTGCTGACATTTCATAAGATCATCGAGGAATGCCGCGAAGGAAATGCGGAAGCTTGGCGGGCCCTGGCGACTCAATATACGCCAGTGCTGACGGGCGTGGCGAGGGCATACTCCTCCGATCCCGAGCGCGTAAAGAACGCCTGGCGTGAGGTGCTGGGCGGCTTGGCCGATCACGAATTTGCCGCTCTGAAAGCAGTGGACGCGCACTCCGACCGCGAGTTCTTCGCAGTTCTTCGCAGTTCTCTTCTGGATCAGATGGCACGCGGGCCGGAGGCTGTTTCGTATCCGGGCCGCTTGGATGCCACCGCCGCATTGGAGGTGCTGAGCCGTCTGATGAAGCAGTTTCCGCTGGTTCATCAGAATGTCGCGTTTCTTAATTTGACTGGTTATTCGGAACCGGCGATCGAACAAATTCTGAGGATCAGCCCGGCGCTGGCGAAGAACAGCGTGGACCGTTTAAACGCTGAGTTCGACGTAGAATTTCGCCGGCGGGGTGAGGCCGTTGAAGGGCAGGCCGTCTGGCTCAGGATGATCAACCGGATGCGCGCAAACCCCACGGCAGATTGTATTCCGATCCGCCGGTTGATCCGCATTCTTGACGGACAATTTGGCTGGTATGAGAAGGATCCCATCGAAAAGCATCTCGCCATATGTCTTCATTGTCTGGAGGCGTGGGTTGGATTGCAGGAGATCACCCATTGGATGCGCCAGGGAACGCCGGTCACGCCGGAGCAAGTGGACGAACTGATTTCCGCCCTGCCTCTGAAGGCAAAGTCCAAGGATCGCCTTTCGCTCTTTAAGCGGGCGATCCACTAACCAGGCGCGCGCGGCAAATTTACGTGGACTGAGATAGACCGGTGTCCAGAAAAGCAGGCGATGCCCAAAGCGCAAGCTCCAGACCCGCACCCAGCGCCCTTCGTCGTCCGTGATTATCTTCCAACTGATTTTGATCTGCTTTTGAAGATTGATGGGGGATGCTTCGCCCTGGGGATGGCTTATTCGCCGGAAGAATTGGCGGATTTCATTGATCATCCTGCCTCGCGCACCTGGGTGGCGGAGGGAAACGGGGAAGTGGTGGGCTTTCTGGTGGCGACGAAGGTTCAAACTCGAAGACTACACATCGTGACCCTGGATGTGGTGGAAGGGTGGAGGCGTCGCGGGGCCGGACGCGCCTTGATGGCGGTCGCGGAGAACCTTGCTCGTCGCGAAAAACGGTCTGTGGTTTCCCTGGAGACGGCGGAAGATAACCATCGAGCGCAAGCTTTCTACCGTGCGCTGGGCTTTCGGAAGGTGCGCTGGATCGACTCCTACTATTCCGACGGTACCGCAGCGTGGTTGATGCTCAAGAATCTGGTGTGAGGGACTTCATGCCGGTCAAGCTGACTTCCAAACAGTACAAGATCATAGCTGTTTCACTGGTGATCGCCGCCGTGTGTCTCACCATCTCTCTTAAGTACTTTTCGCGCGCCTTTCCCGAAGCGACGATCCAATTCCGTGTGAACGCTCAGGGATCCGCCGGGATCGCAAGCCGTTTTCTGTCCGCGCGAGGCTGGAGCCTTAAAG
>JBOGKI010000617.1:0-2970 GCA_050745605.1 Terriglobia bacterium
GCATTGAAGGAGCTTTATGCCCAGTAACCGGCGAATCCGGCTGCATTTCCGCCTGGAAGATGCTGCGGCGCTCGCCTTTTTTATTGCGTTTCTGACGGTGGAGTTGATCTTCACGGAGGTTCGCGGCGAGGGCGCCAAGCCGGCCGACGTCCTCATCATCATCCCCGCCGTCGCATTGCTTCTGGCGAAGGAAGTGATCCACTACTTCGTCGCGGGCGGTGAGACGCGGGTCGATTCTCCGCAGGACGTAATCAAGTTCGTGCGGCCCTATTGGAACATCCTCCGGGACTGGTTCCCCTTTCTGATTATTCTGATGATGTACTACTCGCTTTGGGGAGCGGCGACGCACCTGCTGGTGACGCATGACCGCGACGCCGCGTTGCTGGCCTGGGACCACCGGCTGTTCGGCTTCGAACCGAGCCTGGCGCTGCAACGCATCATCAGCCCTCCCTTGACCGCCTGGATGGAATTTGCCTATTCCTTCCATCTCTACGCCATTCCCATTGTCGCCCTCTTCATTTACATCTGGCGCCCGCGCCCGCGCTTCCGGGAAATGATGTTTGGATTAGTCTTGATCACCCTCTTTGGGCTTATCGGCTACATTCTGGTGCCCGCCGTGGGCCCGCTCTATACGCTGCGTAACGAATACACAGTGCCGCTGAGCCAGCCCTTTGCCATCTTCAGCCGTCAGATTGACTTCATGGATTACGCCCGTATCACGCGCGATGTTTTTCCCAGCCTTCACGTCGGCATTTCTTTTGTGGTCTGGCTTTATGCCTGGAGGAACTCCAAAAAACTGTTCTGGATTCTCTCGCCCCTCATCTTGAGTTTGTGGTTCTCCACCGTCTATCTCCGCTACCATTATCTGATCGATTGTGTGGTGGGTTTCATCCTGGCGCCCATCGCTTATTACCTGGCCAATTGGCTCTTCGCGCGATTTGGCGAGGCGAGCGTTTCCATCCCGGCGCCGGAGCGCTGGTTCGGATCGCCGGCGCCGGTCCAACCCGGGGAGAGCAACTCGGGAGAGCCGTTGTGAGGGATGTCGCCGCAATCTCCGGCGGCCCGCGCGCCAATTCTCCCCCGGCGCCGGATGCGGGTTCCGGGCATTCCGGGTGGAGAATTTGGCTTCCGCCCCTGATCCTGCTGCTTCTTGCCATCCTTCCGTATCTCAACAGCCTGTCGAATGGCTTCGTCTACGACGATGACACTCAAGTTCTGGCCAACCCTTATATCCGGAATTTCAGCCATCTCAAGCAGATTTTCACGACCACGGTATGGTCCTATCAGGGCGGAGCCGCAGGCGTCACCAATTACTACCGCCCGCTGATGACCTTCGGCTATTTGCTGATTCACCAGGCCGCGGGCTACCGCCCCTTCTATTTTCACCTGGCGAACATCCTGACCAACGCCGCCGTGGTGCTGGTACTTTTTTTTCTGACCCTACGAATGTTTGGAGATGGCGCGATGGCCTTCATTGCATCGGCGCTTTTTGCGCTTCACCCCATTCACACCGAGCCGGTCAACTGGATCGCCGCCATCACGGACCTGGAGTTGACCCTTTTTTTCTTGCTCGGGTTCTGGTTCTTCCTCGGCCTCGCCCGTGCCCACGACCGGCGTTGGTGGTTTGGACAGTCGGGCCTCGCCGCCAGCTTCTTCCTTTGCCTGCTCTCCAAGGAACAGGCGATGATGCTTCCTGTACTGGCCACCGCCTATGAGCACTTTTACCGGCCAGACCATCGCCGCAGCCGTATTCCGGAGAAGCTCAGCCGCTATGGCGTGTTGTGGATCATGGGAATCGGCTATTTGGTTTTCCGGATTCACGTTCTGGGCGGATTTGCCCCGCTCGGTCAGAAAAAAAACTTCGGCCTGGACGAGGTCATTTTTTACGCCGCCGGCCTCGCTGGGCAGTACCTGAAGCAAATGATCTGGCCGGTTCACCTGCATGTCTATTACGCCTTTCCGCAAACGCTTGGCGAATGGATTCCCCAAATGCTCGAAGGGCTTTTGGCGCTGGCCCTTTTGGCGCTGGTTTTCTACGCTCTCTGGCGGTGGGCGCGGCCTGTGTCATTCGGTTGTGTCTGGTTTGCTCTCACCCTGGCTCCGGTGCTGGATGTGCGGTTGCTTCCCAACAGCATTTTCGCGGAGCGTTACCTCTATCTTCCTTCGGTGGGCTTTTGCTGGGTGGTCGCGTGGGGGGCGGCTCGGTTATGGCGGCAGCCGCTGCGGTGGGGGAACGCGCCAGGGCGCGGCGGCGCGTGGCGCAAGGCGCTGGCCTCGGCAGGGGTGGTGATTGCGGCGCTCTGCGTGGTCCGCATTGTCACCCACAACGTTGCCTGGAAAAACGATTTCGTCTTTGACCAGGCAGCGCTGGCCAACGCTCCGAATTCTGGTGATATGCACAACGATCTGGGCCTCATCTACTGGCAACGCCACGACTCGCCCAAAGCCGAAGGGGAATGGCGAAAAGCTTATCAGCTTGAGCCGAATGCGGTTTATGTCCTCGACAATCTGGGCCTGCTCTGTTACCGCGAGAAGCGTTACGGCGAAGCGGAATATTACCTCGAAAAAGCGCGGGCATTGAGTCCGCGCGATGTGACGGCGTTGGTGAACCTGGGTGAGGCGGAAAAGTTTCTGGGACATCGCGCCGAAGCCGAAGCAAATCTCCGCAAAGCCGTCGCGGCCGCTCCGCTGAATGTTCGCGCCCGGGTCCACCTGGGGGAGTTCCTTCAGGATGCGGGGAAACCCGCGGAGGCGGCTGCCCAATTCCGGGCGTCCCTGCGCAGCCAGCCTACGCTGCGCGCCTATTACGGTCTGGGTCTCGCCGAATGGTCGCAGGGGAACACGCAGCAGGCGGAGCGGGCCTTCCTACAGGCGGTCGCCCTGAACCCGGCGGATAGCCGCGGCCATTTTCTGCTGGGATTGCTTTATGAAAACACGGGCCGCACGCAGGAAGCCCTGGAACAATACAAG
>JBOGKI010000618.1:0-2955 GCA_050745605.1 Terriglobia bacterium
TGGTACGTGCAAGCAGTGAAGAACCGCGTGAGCAGTAACTGGCTGCTTTCCATGATCAGCCCGAACATTACCTCGGCGCGAAGGGTGTACGTGGAGTTCAAGGTGCAGAGGGATGGGACCATCACCAACGTGAAGCTCACCCAGTCGAGCGGTTACGCAGAAGTAGACCGCTCCGCCTTGCGCGCCATTGACGCATCAAGCCCACTGGCGCCGCTGCCCTCGGATTACCGGGGGAATTCCGTCACCGTATCGTTTTATTTTGATCTTCAAAGGTGACCATGGGCGGAGGTTTTCCGGGCCGTTCAAATGCGGGCTAAGACTTGAACCTCAATCCCCGACCGGGAGAGAAAATGAAAATGAGAAAGCCATCACCTATTTTATCGGCTGCCGTGGCAGTGGCGGCATTGCTGCTGATTTCTCTTCAACCAGCCCACGGCCAGGGTTGGCTGGAGACCGGCATCAATCGTGGAGCGGCAAAAATCCGGATTGCGGTCCCCGCTTTTCCCGCGCAGGGCACGGATCCAAACCTCACCACCCTGACCGCGGAATTCAACCAGGTGCTTTGGAATGATCTGGACAATGCCGGGATTTTTGACATGGTCAGCAAGAGCTACTATCCGCTAAAGACCCCGACCGATCCCGGCAGCGTGGTGTATGCAGATTGGACCTCGCCGCAAGTGGCCGCGCAGATGCTGGTCTTTGGGAAGACGGAGGAGATCAACAGCAACCTGGTGGTGACAGGCTATCTTTACGACGTTCAGAATCCCGGCAACCCCAGCGTGCTCGCCAAACGCTTCGTCGCCACGCTGAATGAGATTTCCACTCGTGAAACGGCTCATACGCTTGCCAATGAAATCATCAAGACCCTGGGCGGCGGCATTCCGGGGATCAACCTGAGCCAGATCGCTTTTGTCAGCAAGCGCACGGGCCATGAAGAAATCTGGGTGATGGATTATGATGGCTTCAACCAGCATCCGGTCACCAGTTACGGATCGCTGTCCCTTACGCCGCGCTGGTCTCCGGATGATACGAAGCTGGCATTCACGAATTATGCCAGCGGCAATCCGGAAATTTCGGTCTACTCATTTGAGACTCATCACCTTCTACCCTTTGTGCATTACAAAGGTTTGAACACGACACCTTCGTTTTCGCCGGACGGCCAAAAAATCACTTTCTGCTCGAGTATGAGCGGAGATCCGGAGATCTATGTTTCAAGCATTAATGGCTCCAATTTGCAGAGGCTGACTTATTCGCCGGGAGTGGATATCTCGCCCGTGTGGAACCCCAAGACCGATAATGAAATCGCGTTCGTATCGGACCGCAGCGGCTCTCCCCAGATTTACATTATGAATTCCGATGGGACCAATCTGAGGAGGCTTATCACGGGAGGCGGCGATGCGAGCGCGCCATCCTGGTCTCCGAATGGAATGTTTATCGCCTTTTCTTGGCGCGTTTCGGACACCGGAACTTATGACGTTTATATTGTTGAGATAGCGACGGGAAGAATCGTGCAACTCACGCACGATGCGGGCCGCAACGAGCATCCGTGGTGGTCGCCAGACGGACGCCATCTGGTGTTTGAATCCAACCGGTCCGGCAAGCGAGAGGTCTGGGAGATGCTGGCCGACGGATCGAATCCGAAGCGGTTAACCGCCGTGGGCGAGAACTGGAATCCGAGTTGGTCAAATTAAAACGGAGGGCGGAATTTCGCGGTTGCTGGTCTGTGTAAAATTCAAGTGACGTTTTCTTTGTTTGGAATTGAATTTCTGGTAAATTATTGATGGAGTTGAAGGCAACGCCGCCGGAGCGCGACGCGGTTTTGGAAGCGCCTAGAAATCCCGGAGGTGGTAAGCGCAGAGCTTCGTGTTTCAGTTCTGGCAACTGGCTATTTCATAAAACGGAGGCCAAGGAATGGCAAGGCGATGCAAGCGCGGTTACGGTTGAACGCAGCAAAAGGAGGTTCGACCTTTTGCGGCTCCGACAGAAAAGGCCCTTTGTTTTCTTTTAGCTTCGTGGTAGCATATTCGGCTTTGGATGTAATTTTTTGCCCTTCACGGCACGAAGCGGGTTCTGGTTAGCGTCCGCCCGGGCTGAAGGGACTAAGCCAAAGCACTCGAAAGTCATCCCCGGAAACTGAGAATCTTGTCACCGACTTAGGAGGAGAAATAATGCCACAAAGAAAAAGAGTTCTTGCTATTTTGGTCGGTTTGCTGGGCTTGGTTTTGGTAGCGGGCGCGTGCCACAAGAAAAAGCCAGTCGCGCCGCCACCGCCACCGCCACCGCCTGCCGCGCCTGCCGCGCCCACCGTGACGCTGACGGCTGAGCCAAGCACCATTGAAAAGGGTCAAAGCTCGACATTGAGCTGGTCTTCCTCGAATGCCACGAGCCTCAATCTGCAGCCGGGAATTGGAACAGTTCAGGCTCAAGGTTCGACCACGGTCTCGCCTACTGAGTCAACCACGTATACGATCACGGCGACGGGCCCGGGCGGCACTGCGACCGCCGACGCGCGTGTGACCGTAACCACTCCACCGCCGCCACCACCACCACCGCCCGCTGCTGGACCCAGTGAGCAAGATCTGTTCCAGCAGAACGTTAAGGACGCGTTCTTCGACTTTGACAAGTCGGATATCCGTCCTGACGCGCAGCAGGCGTTGACTGCGGACGCCGACTTCCTCAAAGCGCATCCCGATATCAGTTTCACGGTTGAGGGACACTGCGACGAGCGAGGCAGCGAGGAATACAACCTCGGCCTTGGCGACCGCCGTGCGAACGCGGCCAAGAACTTCCTTGTGAACCTCGGCGTCAGCGCGGACCGGATCACGACCATCTCCTATGGTAAGGACCGTCCGTTCTGCACCGATCACAATGAAGCCTGCTGGCAACAGAACCGCCGTGGACACCTGGTGTACGGCACTGAATCCAAGCAGTAAAATCAGAGGCCGGAAGCGTGAG
>JBOGKI010000619.1:0-2947 GCA_050745605.1 Terriglobia bacterium
TCCCGGAGATCACGTGGAATGATTCCTGCGCGCAGTCGGGATTGAAGGGCTGCACCAGCGTTGCCACCAACGGCCAGGACCTCGCGGCCGGCAGCGGCGGTCCGAGCACTTGCGGCGTCTTGACGGGCACGGACCCTAACGCCACCTGCGTCAAAGGCTATGCAAAACCGGCTTGGCAAACTGGGAGCGGCGTACCCCAGGACGGCGTGCGTGACACGCCGGATGTCTCGCTGTTCGCTGCCGACGGGCTGAATGGCAGCTTCTATGTCGTTTGCCAGGCAGACGCCAACCAGAACGCTAACTCCTCCTGCGACCTCAATGCTCCCTATCAGGACTTTCAGGGCGTCGGAGGAACGTCCGCTTCGACGCAAGTCTTTGCCGGCATCATGGCCCTGGTCAATCAGAAGACGGCCCAGCGCCAAGGGAATGCCAATTACGCTCTTTACAAGCTGGCGGCGCAGACTGGAGCGAGTTGTGCATCGGACCCGGCTGCAGTGGGCAAGGCCTCCTGCATTTTCTACGATGTGGTCAACGGCAACAATTCCGTGGCATGCCAGGACGGCACACCCAACTGCAGCAACGCCAAGACCGGCGGCTTCGGTATTCTGGTGAGTCCAGCCAGCCCTTCGACACCCGCATGGACCACCAACCCCGGCTACGACCTTGCCACTGGGCTCGGCACCGTCAACGCCGCGAACCTGGTGAACCATTGGAACTCGGTCAGCTTCACACCTTCAACCACCACTATCACCGATCTCTCTCCAACCACCATCACGCATGGGCAGCCGGTGAACGTTACCATCCAAGTAACCTCTAAATCCGGCACCCCCACCGGCGCGGTCTCACTGCTCGGCGGACCGAACAAAAGCCCGATGGGCATCGCTGACTTTGCGCTCAGCAACGGTACCGCTTCCGGCGCGACCAGCCTGCTTCCGGGCGGGACTTACACCGTAACGGCTCATTACGCCGGTGACGGAAACTTCGGGGCAAGCGACTCGACCCCTCCGATTCAAGTCACGGTGAGCCCGGAAACCAGCAAGACGCAGCTCGGCATCGTTTCGTTCGACCTGAACGGGAATGTAACCAGCAACAACGCCACCCTGCTGGCCTACGGTTCTCCTTACGTGTTGCGCGTCAACGTCACCAACGCCGCGGGCAGTCCCTGCGCGCCGAACCAGCTTCCAGTCTTTGGCTGTCCGACCGGGGCGGTAACCGTGACCGACAACAGCAAGCCATTGGATCTTGGCAATTACAACTTGAACAGTCTCGGTTATCTCGAAGACCAGCTCATTCAGCTTCTTCCGGGTTCGCACAGCTTGACGGCATCCTACGCGGGGGATAACAGCTTCACGGCGAGTACCTCAAGCCCCGATCCTGTCACCGTAGCGCGGGCCTCCACTGGCATGAGCGCTTCCGCCAACCCGCCATCTGTCGAAGCCGGCGATCCAGTGGCGTTGACCGCAACTGTGCTTACCAGCAGCAATGGCGCGGCGCCCACCGGCGCCGTAAAGTTCCTGAACGGCTCCACGCCCATCAGTGGCGCCGCAACTTACACGCCGGCCGCAGGCTCGGCCTCGGCGCCCGCACAATTGCAAGCAACGCTCTCCACGGTCCTTCCGGCCACAGCAAGTATCACAGCCAAATATACCGGCGATTCGAACTACACCAGTTCAGTCTCGACGCCGCTCACCGTCACGGTGATTCCCGGCTTCAACTTGGCCGCAAACCCCACCAGCATTAGCATCTCGGCCCCAGGTCAGTCCGGGACTTCGGCGCTCACCGTAACTTACGGCGGTGGATTTACCGGCACGGTCGCCTTCAGTTGCATGATTCCGACAACGATGAAGCAGGCCCGCTGCTCATTCAATCCAAGCTCCGTAAGCGCCAGCGGCAATGCCACCATGACGGTCACCACGACCGCTCCCAGCACGGGAGTAAGTCTGTTTGAACCGTCGAACTGGTTTCTCGCCAGCGGCGGGACCATTCTTGTTTGCCTGTTCCTCCTGGGTATCACCGCCAGAAGGTGGAGGTTCAGTTGGGCTTTTGCGGCGTTATGCGTTGTCTTGGTGGCTGCCGCCTTCACCGCGTGCGGTAGTAGCGGAAGCAGTGGTGTTCCCACCAGCAACCCCGGCACGCCGCCCGGCACCTATACAGTTGCAGTGACGGCCATGAGCGGCACCGTTTCACATAACGCGAATGTCGCGGTGACGGTGAAGTAGGCAAGAAGCGTGGTTCACGCCATTCGATCGGGCACGCCGGATGGCGCAGAGATGAAATGCACGGTCGGCGCCACCGTTGAATCCGTAGAATGGATGACAGCCACGGCCAGTGCTTTTCTCGCCGTGAGCTTCCCCCGCGAAAGCGAATATCCACCACCACCTCCGCATGCTAGTGTAGTGTCCAGGAAATAAGTGGACAATCGGCGGGCCCGTAGCGCCGGCATCCCTTCGCTTCGCTCAGGGCAGGCTTTGCCGGCAAATGCCGCCGAGACGGCGGCGCTACGTCGTCCAACCAATTACTGGACACTACACGAGACAGCGGGCAGAAAACGGCCTAAAATGGCTTTGCTTCCGCGCAAAGCCAAAAACCATCGTTGATCTCGTTTATTTTCTATTGGTTAGGATGGTCTTCCGGAAAATCAGGCTATCTCGATTGGAATCAATGGCTTAGCGGAACTCGGTGGCTTTGTTCGGGGATTCATGTTGTTCTTGACTTTTGATTTTGTCCTGTTTTCAATGTGTTGCAGACCGTCAGCCTGTGGAAATCTTTAAAAAAAGAATTCTTTTTTTGTGGGCGTCGTGTCCATACCCGCATTTTTACTGGGTTTCTGCCCTTTTTACAATGGGTTCGTTCCTCGAGCGAAAAACCCGATCCCCTGTTTTCAATCACTTCGGTGGCTTTGCTCGCACAAAAGCCCTTCCGGGCGTCACTCAGCATCGTTCCTACC
>JBOGKI010000620.1:0-2915 GCA_050745605.1 Terriglobia bacterium
CGCAATTCAGATAATAAAATTGCGGCAGGGAGGGCAACCATACAACTTTAATCCGCCCGAAAATGGATGTTGTTTCAAGCCTTGAAACTGGCGGATTTCTCGACAGACTTAACATAGTAATACTAAGGCTCCCCGCAAGGCCGCCAAGAAACCTGGGCCACCGGTTGTTCCGAACTTGCGTTAGCCCGGCCGGATGCCGATCACGGCCATCATCCTTCCGGCGCGGCTGCCTTCCTTGCGGTACGAGAAGAACCGGTCATTCTGGCAGGAAGTGCATTCGACGGAAATCGCAATACTCTGGCGCGGAACACCCACCGCCTCGAGTTGACGTCTGGCGACCGCCACTAGATTCAGCTTGAAAGCTGCTTCGGGGCCAGGATCATGCCCGGGCGGAAACCGCGAGAGAGAGCTGGCAGACGGCGGCCTCAAAGCATCATGGAGCATGACCGCGGGACGTTCGATGAAGTCATCAGCGTTCGCAAAAGCCCCTGAAAATGCATCCACCACCTCCGATCCCACCTGATAGCAGCAGACTCCAATCGACGGCCCGACAGCCGCCAGAATATCTTGCGGCCGCGAGCCGAAGACACGCCGCATTTGTCCGGCGGTCTTTTCGACAATCCGATTCAAAGCTCCGCGCCATCCCGCGTGGACTGCGGCCACCGCTCGCTTCTTAACATCGGCGAGCAGGATGGGCATGCAATCGGCGGTAAGAATGGAAAGCAAAATCCCAGTTTGCTGTGTGACTAGTGCATCGGCCTGGCATTCCTCCGGCATCGCGTTCGATTCCGGGCAGCCCGGCGGAACGTAAGCGAGACGGCCATCTTGCGCCGCGCCCACCTCGAAGATCTTATCCGAATGAATCTGGTGAACCGCCGCGAGGTCAAAATCTTCCGCGCCAATCGTCCTCATAAACTTCTGGCGATTGCTGCGAACCGGCTCACCTTCGGCGCCGTCCGCAATTCCCAGGTTGAAATCCCGATTTTCATGTCCAGGATGTCCGTCTAAGCGCGTGCTGAATCCATGAACGAGCCAGGGAACCGCAGCGAAAGCCGGAGACTCCAGCCACAGAACTCCGCCGCGCTGCTTAATACGAAATCCTTCCATACCAAAATTCTCCCTTGATATCCCATAGGAGCGGCCATGGTGCCCGCGCCTGGGGAAGAGCATTCAGTTCAACAGCGATTGTAGGCGCGGGCCTGGCACTCCCGGGCCGCCACAAAGGTCCGCCCCGGCAACGGGAACGGCGGCCTATGCTCTGGGTGAGGACGCAGGTTTCCGTCGTCTTGCTTTTGCAAATCAAAGGCCGATGTCGGAGAGGCTTACGATAGCTCCTGCGGATTGTGCCACCCGCCAACATCCGCGGCAAGTCGCTCAGTTTCGGGCGGACCCCAGGTACCGGGTTGGTATTCGTGCAGGGGTGCGGCGTTACCGAGGATTGGATCAACAATGGACCATGCCGCCTCGACGGTGTCCTCCCGCACAAAAAGCAAGGCATCACCTCGCATGGCATCGCTGAGTAATCTCTCGTAAGGATCCAGCTCTTCGGATTTGTCCTTGTAAACCGCCGCGAGCTCTGTGGACTCAGGCTCCACGCCGGGTCCGGGACGCTTCACCTGAGCGCCGAGGCTCAGAGAGAGGTCGGGGCCGAGCCGGAATCGAAAATAGTTGCTTCCGGGTTCCAGCTTGCCGAGCGGCGGTTGCCGAAGCTTGACGAGAACCTCCGTAGCCGTCACCGGAAGGTTTTTACCGGCTCGAATCAGGAACGGAACGTCCGCCCACCGCCAGGAATCGACCTCCAGGCGCAATGCCGCGAAAGTCTCAACCTGAGAGTCGGGTGCGACTCCCGGCTCCTGGCGATAGCCTTGAAACTGACCTCGCACCAGATGTTGGGGATCGAGTGGAGGAATCACGCGGAGTACTTTGACCTTTTCATCACGCAGAGATTCGAAGTAGGTACTGGTCGGTGGCTCCATGGCCAGGCATGCGACCACTTGAAGCATGTGATTTTGAACGACGTCCCGGATGGCGCCCGTTGCATCATAGAATTTGCCACGTCCGGCGACTCCAAAGTTTTCCGCCATGGTAATCTGCACGCTATCCACGTAATTGCGGTTCCAGATCGGCTCCAGAAAGGTGTTGGAGAAGCGGAAGACCAGCAGATTCTCCACAGCCTCTTTGCCGAGGTAGTGATCGATCCGGAAGATGTTCGATTCAGGGAAGACCGAATGCAGGATCTGGTTGAGCTTCTGCGCCGAGGCGAGGTCATGGCCGAACGGCTTTTCAATGATGACGCGCGCGTTTTTGGCGCAACCGGAGCGCCCCAGACTCTCCACCACCGTGCCGAATAGGATGGGCGGAATGGCAAGATAGTGAGCCGGATGCTCGGCGCTGCCCAACTCCTTGCGCAATCGCTGAAAGGTAGCCGGGTCTTCATAGTCCCCGTCAATATACCTCAGCAACTGGACCAGCTTGCCGAAAGTAGCTTCATCGACGCCTCCGCCGTACTTGGTGAGGCTATCCCGGGCGCGATCCACGAGCTGTTCAATCGTCCAACCGGCCTTGGCCACGCCGATCACGGGCACACTCAGGCTTCCCCGCCGGATCATGTGCTGCAAGGCAGGAAAGATCATCTTGTGGGCAAGGTCCCCGGTGGCGCCGAAGAAGACCAAGGCGTCGGAGAGCGGGTGGCTCGCCGCGGTCTTGCCCTTCACGCTATCACCCGCTGCAACGGCTGAGGTCATGGTTCAAGCCTCCTGGGACATTTCTTCTGATTTTCAATGCCTTGCGCGTCAGGGTTCTTAACCCGGATTATTCATGAGGGCTAATTCGAGGACGGGAAGGGCACGGTTTTAACCGTGCCGTTCAAGTGCCGCCAGAGTTTTTCTTTTGTCTCGCATCCCGAACGGCACGTT
>JBOGKI010000621.1:0-2914 GCA_050745605.1 Terriglobia bacterium
GGGCGTTTGAGTAGAAAAAAGGGCTGGCCCCCAAAGGATTGTTTAAGCAAACCCATAAGTCATTGAAAACATTGTTAAATTATGGTAAAAATCAATCCAAAGCCAAGAAGCAAAGCCACCACAAGTCAATCAAGGCATTTAATATCAATCAGTTATAAGGATTTAAGGAACGAATCAATGTAAATGATTTAAACTAATACACTTACATTATGATTTGGCTTTGCTCCCGGCAATTTCGGCACGAAATGCCACACAATGTCCTGGTAATCGTTCAACTCACGTATTACCAACCAGTAGAGACGATGCGAATCGGCACAAGTTATCGCATGTGATTGAAAAAAAGCTGCTTAACAGCAGCCCGCGGAGCCCCGCCCGACACGCACGAGTGAGCCGCGCACCCGTAGGTTTTGATTTACCGCCCACGGTACCGTCGTAAGGCGAACTTGCCGGGCTGAAGCTGGCCGATGGACCGGCGTAGTTGTCAGAAGCAGCGCTCAGTAATGAAACCGCCAATGGAACGCCACGTGGCTCGGCCCGGGTAGCGAACCGGACACAATCCCTCCAGCGGGGCGTAGCGCTGCTTTGTGCAGATTTGACCGGCTCGCGCGTTGAGGGCTTGTGATAGACTCCGTAGCGGCTTTGAGCAGAAAGCTGGCTCTGAGGATCTGGAAAGATGGCGCTTGCCGTGGCATCGGCCATAACGCTGATCACGATTGTCACCTGCGGCCTTTTCGTGCTTCACCCGTGGTGGTTCCCAAACCCTGTTTCAACCCTCGCCCCTGCCATCGACCGCCAGTTCACGGTCACTTTTATTGTCTGCGGCATTCTCTTCGCTTTGGCCCAAATCACCCTGGCGTACTTCGCCTGGCACTATCGCTCCCAAAGCAGAACCGCGCCGGTTAGGTTTTCACAAACGAGCGCCCGGCTCGAACATGTCTGGGCGGTGATTGTGGCACTGCTCTTTTTCGGCCTGGGTTGGGCGGGCGATCGCGTCTGGAGCCGTGCTGCCTTCCCGGCAGCGGCGCCCGAGACCCTGCGCGTTGAAGTCTGGGGCGAGCAGTTTGCCTGGTATTTCCGCTACCCGGGACCAGACGGCCACTTTGGACCCGTCCACCCGCGCCTTATGAATGACGGTCTGGGGAACTACCTTGGTCTCGACCGCGAGCGTGATGCGGCCTCTCGCGACGATATCGTTACCACCACGCTCGCCGTGCCGGTGGGCCAGCCCGTAGAGCTAAAACTGCGGTCCAAGGACGTCATCCATTCATTTTTTGTGAGGGAGCTGCGGCTTAAGCAGGACGTGATTCCGGGAACAACCACGGCAATTCACTTTACCGCCAAGAACACCGGCCGTTATGAAATCGTCTGCGCCGAACTCTGCGGCCTGGGCCACTACAAGATGCACGCGGACCTGGACGTGATGACCGAGGCCCAGCTTCAGGAGTGGTTGTCAGAACAGGCCAAGCGGCAATGACCGGAATTTCTTAAGTCATGTCAGAGTCCCAAACCAACTTGAGCCCCCCGCCGCCCGCAGCGCGCCACTTTCTGCGCCGCTACGTCTTCAGCACCGATCACAAAGTCATCGGGCTGCAATATTACCTGCTCGGATTACTGGCCGTTCTCATCGGAACCCTATGTTCCTTAGTTTTGCGCGTGCACCTTGCATGGCCCCAGGCCAAAGTGCCTCTCCTCGGGCATCTTTCGGCCACCGGTGCTCCCGGCGGCCTGATCACGCCCGAGTACTACCTTTCCCTGCTCACGCTGCATGGCACCCTAATGATCTTCTTTGTGCTCACGACGGTGCCGCAGAGCGGGTTTGGAAATCTCTTGCTTCCCCTTCAGATCGGCGCTCGCCGGATGGCCTTCCCGCGCCTGAACATGCTTTCCTTCTGGCTCACCTTCGTCTCGTTTGGCGTCCTGATTTCCACCTATTTCATCACCGATGGACCTCCGATCAGCGGCTGGACGGCGTACGCTCCGTTGAGCGCCATCGGTTCCATTGCAGGGCCCGGTGAAGGACTCGGGCAGACCCTGTGGCTGATTTCGATCGCCATCTTCTGCGTCGGTTCGCTCTTGGGTGCGCTGAACTTCATCGCCACCGCGCTGTTTCGCCGGGCGCCCGGCATGACCTGGATGCGCCTGCCCATCACGGTGTGGGCCTGGCTTATCGCCGCGATGTTGATCTTGTTCTCTTTTTTGGTGCTGCTCGCGGCCGACGCGCTTCTTCTCTCGGATCGGCTGGCGGGCACAAGCTTTTTTGTCCCCACAGGCTTGGTGGTCAGCGACCAGCTTCTTGCCTACCGGGGCGGTTCTCCTCTGCTGTGGCAGCATTTGTTCTGGTTCTTCGGGCATCCCGAGGTCTACATCACGATTCTTCCCGTAATGAGCATCGTCAGTCACCTGCTCTCGGTCTTCTCCCGCAAGCCGATTTTTGGATACCGCGAGACCGTCGCCGCCTTCGTGGCGATCGGCGCCCTCAGCTTCGTAGTTTGGGGCCACCATATGTACGCGACCGGGATGAACCCTTACATGACCATGAGTTTCGCCACGCTGACCATGGCCATCTCGATTCCTTCCGCGGTTACCACGTTCAGTTGGTTGGGAACGCTTTGGCGCGGCAGGATCGAGTTCACCGTGCCGATGCTTTTTGCCTTGGGTTTTGTATCAATCTTTGTCACCGGGGGGCTGACCGGCCTGTTCCTTGCCCAGCCGTCGCTGGATCTTTACCTCCGTGGCACGTACTTTGTGGTCGCGCACCTCCATATGGTTATGGGCGTCGCGGCGCTTTTCGGCATCTTTTCCGCCACCTACTTCTGGTTTTCCAAGATGTTTGGCCGGATGATGAACGAGCGCCTGGGACAAATTCATTTCTGGCTCACGTTCGTCGGCGTGTACTGCACCTTCATACCGATGC
>JBOGKI010000622.1:0-2910 GCA_050745605.1 Terriglobia bacterium
GGGAGAACCGGTTCGACGGGCTCACCGCGGGCGGGTTCGACGGGCTCACCGCGGGCCGGGCCGACGGCCGCGCGGCACGGTTCGCGCGACCTGGCGCCGCGTTCGGAGAAGATCACCGACGAGCATTTGCGGCGAATGGCGATTGTATACGTTCGGCAATCGACGCAGCAGCAAGTGCTGGAACACCGGGAGTCGACGGCGCGGCAGTACGCCTTGGCGGACCGCGCCGTGGCGTTGGGCTGGCCCGCCGCGGCGGTGGAAGTGATTGACGAGGATCAGGGCCGCAGCGGCAGCTCGGCGGAAGGCCGCAGCGGCTTTCAGCGTTTGCTGGCGCAGGTCAGTTCGGATCGCGTCGGGCTGGTCCTGGGCCTGGAGATGAGCCGGCTGGCGCGTTCGTGCAAGGACTGGCACGCGTTGCTGGAATTATGCGCCATCTACCACACGCTGCTGGCCGATGCCGACGGCCTTTACGATCCGGGCCAGTTCAACGACCGGTTGCTGTTGGGCTTGAAAGGGACGATGAGCGAAGCGGAACTGCACGTGCTGAAGGGCCGCCTCCAGCAGGGGATGTGGAACAAGGCCGAGCGTGGCGAGGTGCTCAATCACGCGCCGATCGGCTACGTGCGGACAGTCGGCGGAGACTTCGTGATCGACCCCGACGAGCAGGTGCGGACGGTCGTGCGAATGATCTTCGAGCAGTTCCCGCGCCGCGGCAGCGTGAATGGGCTGCTGCGCTGGCTGGTGAATCATGAGGTGAAGCTGCCGGTGCGGCCCCACTTTGGCGCCAACCGGGGCGAGCTGGAATGGCGGCGGCCAAACCGCGTCACGTTGCTGAACATGCTGCACCATCCGATCTACGCCGGCGCCTACCGCTGGGGACACCGCGAAGTGGACCCGCGCAAGAAGGTCCCCGGCAAGCGTTGCACGGGCCGCACGTTCCGCTCGCACGAGAAGTGTCGCGTGCTGATCCGCGACCGCTTCCCGGCCTACGTCACGTGGGAGCAGTACGAGAACAACCAGGAAAAACTGGCGGAAAACAGCGCGTTGGGCAAGATGCTTTCGGCCCCGCGCCACGGGCCCAGCGTGCTGGCCGGGCTGGTGGTGTGCGGCCGCTGTGGCCACCGCATGCTGGTCGGTTACGCGAACGCGACCGCCGCCAAGACGCTGAGGTACAGTTGCCAGCGCGACGCGATCGACTATGGCGTGGCGGTCTGCCAAAGCCTGTCGGGGGCGGCGCTGGAGTCGCTGGTCGTCGAGCGGTTGCTGCAAGCCGTCTCACCCGCCGCCCTGGAGTTGAGCCTCGCGGCCGGTGCGGACATCGAGCGTGAGCGCAAGCAACTGGACCAGCACTGGCAGCAGCGGCTGGCGCGTTCGCGCTACGAGGTCGAACAGGCACGGCGGCAGTACGCGGCGGTCGATCCGGAGCACCGTCTGGTGGCCCGTGAGCTGGAGCGCCGCTGGGACGAGTCGCTGCGGGCCGACGAGCGGCTGGCGGCCGAGTACGCCCACTTCCAGCGCGAGTGCCCCACGCAACTCTCGGCCCAGGAGCGACAGCAGGTTCTCGCGTTGTCCCGCGACCTCCCGGCATTGTGGCACGCCGACACCACCACGCCCGAAGATCGCCAGACGATCGCGCGGCTGCTGCTCGAGCAAGTGAGCGTGACGGTGGAGGGCAACACGGACCGCGCGGACGTGGAGCTGCGCTGGGCGGGCGGGTTCATCAGCCTTCACGCGTTGTCTCGCCCCGTGCAAACCTACCGACAGTTGTCGGACTACGAGCAGCTTGTGGCCCGCGTCGATTCCCTTCGCGCCCAAGGCAAGACGTTGTCGCAGGTCGCCGAGGCGCTGAACGCCCAGGGCTTCCATCCGCCCAAGCGATCGCTCCACTTCACGAAAGAGATCGTCAGCCGCTTCCTGCGCGAGCGCGGCGTTCGTACCGGCCCCTCGCCGCGGAGCGTGACGGAGGGGTCTGCTCTGCGGGCGAACGAGTGGTGGCTGGCGGACCTGGCCGCCGAGTTGTCGATGCCGATCGCCACCGTACATCGCTGGCAGCGGGTCGGCTGGGTCCTCTCGCGAAAAGTCAACGAGGCGGGCGGCCGCTGGGCCGTCTATGCCGACGCGGATGAATTGCACCGCCTTTGTCGCCTCCGCCACACGCCCCGCGGCTGGCCTCAACCTTACCCGCCGGAACTGACCACGCCGCGGCCAGAAACTGACGGGACCGCACCTTCAAGCGATGGCGGTGTTCATACCTCGATACAAGTGTTATCTTCGGAGGCATTATGATTGGTACGCTGAAGCGTACCATCGCACCCGTAAAACCGGTGCGACGGGCGTGGACGGGCAGACCTGGCACGAGTACGGGCAGGACTTGGAGGCCAACCTCCGGTCGCTGCTGGAACGGGCCAAGTCGGGCCGCTACGCGGCGCCTCCGGTCAGGCGGGCATACGTTCCCAAAGCAGGCTCCCCGACGCAAAAACGTCCGATCGGCATCCCGACGCTGGAGGATAAAGTCCTCCAGCGCGCGGTGGTGATGCTGCTGGAACCGCTCTACGAGCAGGACTTTGTCGATGGCTCGTACGGCTTCCGGCCCGGTCGCGGCGCGCACCATGCGCTGGAAAGGCTGTGGAAGGAAACGATGAACGCTAATGGCGGGTGGGTGCTGGAAGTGGACATCAGCAAGTTTTTCGACACGCTGGATCACGGCCACCTGCGGCAGTTCGTGCAGCATCGAGTGCGTGACGGAGTTCTGCTTCGCCTGATCGGCAAGTGGCTGAACGCGGGCGTGATGGAATCCGGGCAAATCAGTTACCCGGAGGAAGGAAGCCCGCAGGGTGGGGTCATCGGCCCTCCAACAATAGTGCAAAATGCCCCTGTCGGGGCTACGTTCAAAAGGGCGGATGTCTACCC
>JBOGKI010000623.1:0-2908 GCA_050745605.1 Terriglobia bacterium
GATTAAAGTTGTATGGTTGCCCTCCCTGCCGCAATTTTATTATCTGAATTGCGATGGCAACCCGCCCAACTTAACATAGTAATACTAGCGGGACGCTGAAAAGGCTCCTTAGGCTGTCATTCCGAACGAAGTGAAAAATCTGCTGCTGTGTTTAATGGAAAGTTTACGAGATTCTTCGCCGCCGTCAGCCCCTCAGAATGACAGGTTAGCACGTTTTTTTTCTCAAACCGCCACGCATCCCCGTTCCAGCAGATCCCCCCATTTTGACCTCACGGCGGTTTCACGTTATACCTGGAATGAGCGGCGCGGAGCGCCTTGGAGTGCGGCGGCTTGCCGCCGCTTTGGGCTGGCCAGCTTGCTGGCGTGTCGAGAGGAAAAACTCC
This sequence comes from Terriglobia bacterium, assembly GCA_050745605.1. Lineage (GTDB taxonomy): Bacteria > Acidobacteriota > Terriglobia > UBA7540 > UBA7540 > CALCEB01. Next base: position 384 of record JBOGKI010000623.1, read on the forward strand.
CAAAGACCGGAAGCAACCTCCCGGCCGGCAGAGCGCAGTGGGTAGCGCAGAGTTTCGTTTCCCAGAGACTCTAAGAACTGCCGCCCCGTTCCCAAATCAAAAAGCGCAGAGTTTGAAAAACGCAAACTTTGCGCTACGGCTATGCACCGGCGAATTCTGGCCATCGATTTTGGTCTGCGGCGCTTCGGCCTGGCCGTGTCGGACGCGCTCGGCCTAACGGCTCAAGGGCTTCAAACGCTGGAGCGCACGCGCCTGCGGAGCGACTTGGAGCGCATTCGCAACCTGATTGAGGAATATTCGGTGGCGCGTGTGATCGTGGGACATCCGCTGAGCAAGAGCGGAAACGAGACTTCGATGTCCGCGCAGGTGGTTGAATTCGCGGAGAAGCTGCGCAAGCATCTGGCCATCGAAGTGCTGCTTTGGGATGAGCGCCTGACCAGCTCCGAAGCGAACCGTATGTTGCGGGAATCGGGAATTGGACTCGAAAAACGCCGGAAGGCGGTGGACCGCGTGGCGGCGACACTGCTTCTGCAGGGTTATCTGGACCGGCAATCGTTTGAGCGCGATCGCAGTGCTGGCGATTCCATCGGGTGAAGAGACGTGAAAAAGTTTCTGATTTGGTTTTGTGTTCTAATCATTCTGGGCTTGGCTGGCTGGCTGGTGTGGGAAGTCGAGCAACCTTACCAAGGCTATCGGGGCAGCCAGATCGTCACCATCCATCCGGGTTCCTCTGCACAAGACATCGCGCAAACGCTGGTGGATCGCGGCGTGCTCGCGTACCAGCTTCCGTTCCTGGCGCGATATGGGATTGGCAAGGAGCGCCATCGGACCCTCAAAGCTGGGGAATATCAGTTTGACCGTCCGCTCAGCCCCGCCGATGTTTATTGGAAGCTGGCGCGCGGCGAGGTTTATCTCCATTCGGTGGTAATTCCCGAAGGTTCGGACCGCTTTGACATGGGTCGGATCTTCGCCGCGGCAATCGGCGTGAACCCCACGGATTTTCTTGCCGCCACAGCCCGCGCTGATCTGGTCCGCGATCTTGACCCGAAAGCTCCGAGCCTCGAAGGCTATCTTTTTCCGGACACGTACCTGCTCCCGCGCGCGGCGCCCGTCACCGAGATTGTGCGCACCATGCTGGCGCGCTTTCGCCAGGTGGCGCAGCAGAAGTTGCACCTCAGCTTAAACCCTGCGCCGCCCAATCTGCACGAGGTCATGACGCTGGCTTCGCTGGTGGAGAAAGAGACGCCCAATCCCGCCGAGCGGGCGATGATTGCCGGAGTGTTCGCGCGGCGCCTGGAACGCGGCATGCCCCTGCAATGCGATCCCACCGTGATTTACGCCCTGCGCCTCAACCAGGGATTTCCTAACCTCCCTTCGGGCGCTCCCTCGCATGATGATCTGGCTGTGAACTCGTCCTACAACACTTATGTCCACGCTGGATTGCCGCCGGGGCCGATCTGTAGCCCGGGCGAGGCGTCGATTCAGGCAGCCCTGCATCCTGCCCCCGGAGATGCTCTCTATTTCGTCAGTAACCATCACGGTGCCCATTACTTTGCGAACACTCTGGAAGAGCAAAACCGTAACGTTAATCGCTACCGCCGGGAGTTGAAGGAAAACAGCGAAGCTCCATCCTCATCCCCACCTTCAACGGCTGCGGCGAAAAAGGAAACCCACGAAAAGACGCGCGGCCATCAGGCCAAGAAACATGCCGGAAACCCGCAGGAGTAAGAAACAGTCCATCCTGGATGCGGTAGAATCGCTGGGAATTGCCAAGGCCGGTGAAGGGCAGATTCGTCGGATTCAGGCGCATCTGGTCCGGCAGTTGGGCATCGCTGGCAAACCGTCCGCTTCGCACATCATCAAGACTCTGCGCGACGCTGGCATTCCCGTTGGGGTCCAAACCCCGTTCGACGAACCATCGATCGAGGAACCCTATGCGACGCGGTTGAAAGGCCTCCTCCAGTTTCAAGGTTTGCAGGCGGCTGAGGATTCGCTCCGCACTATTCATGCCGCGTTTGAAGAATACCGGGAAGCGGCTGACCGCCGCGGAATGCGGTTGGTGCGCGGGCTTGTGTTGAAAGGCAAGCAGCGCGCGGCGGCCATCGCCCGTAATCCCCGGGTCGATCCCGCGAACCGCGCCGCCAAGCGCGAGATTGTCAATTGGTTCCGGGTCTGGCTCGAATCGCCCGACCTTTTCTTTGTCTGGCTGGAAGTTCGCAAGAAGTCCACGGAGTTCCAGGCGTTGTTTGGCGATGCGGCGAGGGAGAAAGTCGATTCAGATTCAAGCAAGACCAACGGCTGACAAGAATTTGACTTCACCCCTTGCCGAAAAGCCGCGAGTCTTGTCATTCTGGGGAACCGGAGCAGGCGCGGAGCGCCTTGGAGTGCGGCGTCTTGCCGCCGCTTTGGGTGCGCCAGCTTGATGACGCGCGGAGAAGGAAACCTCTGAAAGGCCGGAAGCAAGCTCCCGGCCGGGAAAGCGGGAGCGAGCTCCCGCTCTCCACACGCAGACTGAAGGCTGATGG
>JBOGKI010000624.1:0-2883 GCA_050745605.1 Terriglobia bacterium
GCGGCGAGCGCCTGCATCCATTGTGGAGCGGAATTTACAGCCCGAGTCGTTTCCGAAGGATCAAAAGTCCATTTGCGAGCGCGAACCCGGGAGAAGTGATCCATGCTGAGTTCGGTAAGACGGAAAATTGACGCCATTCTTTCCAGCGGCGACATGGCCCAGAGGCGGCCGCAGCTTTCAAAGAATCTTGAGAGCAACGTGCCGGGGCTTTACGTGATCGGCGATCTGGCCGGCGCGCCCGTCATCAAGCTGGCCATGGCCCAGGGTTTTGAGGTGATCGAGCACATCGCGGCCAAGTCCGACGCCCGGTCCAACTCTGCAAATTCCTACGATCTGATCGTGGTGGGGGCAGGCGCAGCGGGATTGAATGCCGCTCTGGCCGCCCAGGATCGCGGCCTGAGGACCCTGGTTCTCGAAAAGGAGAAGATTGCCAACACCATTGAGAATTTTCCCGAGGGCAAGTGGGTGTATGCGGAGCCAGACGCAACGCCGCCCAAGGGAAAGCTCTGGCTGGATGGGGCGCGCAAGGAAGAATTGATCGACCGCTGGCATCAGATTGTCCAGGATAACCAGCTTGAAGTCCATGCCGAGGAGCCGCTCATCGGGCTGGAACGGCAGAAAGACGGGACGTTCATCGCCCGGACGGAAAAGGGCGAATACCGGACGCGCCGCATGATCCTGGCCACCGGCCAGCGCGGCAATCCGCGCAAGCTCAACGTGCCCGGGGAGGAGCAGGAAGGCATTTACCATCGCCTCTATGCTCCGCGCCATTACCAGAACGAGGATATCCTGGTGGTGGGCGGCGGCAACAGCGCAGTGGAAGCGGCGCTGGTGCTTTCCGAGCAGAATCGCGTGCGGCTGTGCCATCGCGGCAACGACTTTCCGCTGCTGTTTAAGGACAATGCCCGCAAGCTGCGCGAAGCGGTGGAAGCGAAGAAGATTGAGCCGGTCCTGAATTCGCAGGTCAAGGAATTCCGCCCGCACGAAGCGGTGATTGAGTCGCGGCAGAATGGCCGCGCGCAAACCGCCACCACGCCCTGGAATCACACCTTTGTCCTCGTCGGCGCCGACCTGCCCGTGAAATTCCTGAAATCGCTCGGCATCAAGCTGGAGAATGAATGGAACGGCAGCCCGCTGCGGGCCGCGGCGTTGGTGCTCATCACGTTTTTCGGGCTCTGGATGGCCGGCGGACACGCGGCCTGGGTGCATCACGCCGTGCCCGGACTTCCGGGTTGGGTGGGAGCGCTGATGGCCGCCGCCGGCGCCGCGTCGCTCATCCGGCTCGGACGGCGAGGCGACCGCTACGCCTGGCTGGGCCTCAGTTTTCTGGCCTTTTATACGGTGTACGGCGTCAAGGCCGGGGAAGGGAATGAGTTCTGGCCCTATCGCGACTGGGGCTACAAGCTTCTCTCCTTTTTCAACCGTCCGTGGTCCTTCTGGTACACGGTGCTTTACACCGTCACCATGACGGTGTTCGGAATCCAGGCGATCAAGCGCTGGGGACTGGACCGCAAGGACAAATTCCAAATCTGGCGCTACGTCAGCCTGCTCTCCTTCCAGTGGATTTTCTTCTTCCTCATTCCGGAATTCCTGTTCCAGTGGGCCGTTCGCTACCAGTGGGTGGGCGCGCGGCTGGCCCATGATCCGCAATTCACCGGACAGGCCTGGCGCGCTTACGGCATTGTCTACGCCTGGCCACTCTTCTTCTACACGTTTTTCGGCGATCCCAGCAAAATCTGGATTGTGTGGGGCCTGCTGCTCACGTTTGTCGTGATCCCCATTTTTGTGCTGTTCCACGGCAAGCGCTACTGCTCCTGGATTTGCGGCTGCGGCGGGCTGGCGGAAACTTTCGGCGACCGCTGGCGGCACCTCGCTCCCAAAGGCCGGACGAGCATTCGCTGGGAATGGATGAATATGGCGGTGCTCATCATGGCGGTGGTGGTGACGGTCGTGGTGCTGCTGAAGGACAGTGTTGCCCTTTTTCGCGGTCCGTCCTCCTGGGGGCTTGAGACCTATCACCTGATGGCCGACGTCTGGTTGGTCGGGATTCTGCCGGTGACGCTCTACCCGTTTCTGGGCGGCAAGGTCTGGTGCCGCTATTGGTGTCCGCTGGCCAAACTCATGCACCTGACGAGCGCCTTCTTCGCGCGGCACAAAGTCAGCAGGTTCCGCATTGTCGCCAATGACAAGTGCATCGCCTGCGGTGAATGCTCGCGCAATTGCCAGGTGGGAATCGATGTGATGAATTACGCGCTGAAGCAGCAAGTGCTCGACAACGCCACCAGTTCCTGCATCGGCTGCGGCATCTGCGTCAGCGTTTGCCCCATGGATACGCTGAGCTTCAGCGAAACCGACGACGGGCTGGTGCAGATCCAACCACAGCTCGCCGGAACTTCACGCTAAGCTTTGGCGGCGCTGCCCCCGCGCCGCTGGCGACGGGCGGCACTCCTTGCCGAATTACCAACCGATCCGCTCCGGCTCGATTGTTTCGAACTCACGCTCAATCAAGGTGTTGATTCGGGCAGTTTCCGTGCGCACTCTGCGCAGCCTCCCAGCGAGCTTCATCCTTGCATGTTCTCGGGCCCTGCACTTTATCTCCAGTTTCTGCGCCACCGCCTCCGTCACAAACTGGCGCAGTGAAATTCCTTGGCGGGAGGCTTTGGCCCGGCAGGTAAAAACCAATCCGTGCCCGGCTGAAGCCGGCCTCTACGGAATCGCTCGACTCTTGCTGTAGCGGCGGTCGGAGTGCCCGGCTGAAGCCGGCCTCTACGGAATCGCTCGACTCTTGCTGTAGCGGCGGTCGGAGTGCCCGGCTGAAGCCGGCCTCTACGGAATCGCTCGACTCTTGCTGTAGCGGCGGTCGGAGTTTACCCTGGCAGGGAC
>JBOGKI010000625.1:0-2877 GCA_050745605.1 Terriglobia bacterium
TCCATCGCCTCTTGAAAGATTCGGGAAGGATTGTAGGTCATGAACCACATTTCGTCAGGGAATTGGCTATTTCTTGATGGTTTAGCGGTCGCCAAGGAAGCTCCTTCCCCATGAAGGCGCGCTACGCACTAAGCGCCTGGGCCCACCATTTAGCAATCGCATTCTCTGGATTTTATCCGTATCTTGCCTGAAGCTGCCCCCTCTAGGCCGAGCGTGCCGCGGCGCGGACGTCCTGCAGATAAATCCTCAACTGCCTCCAGGTGGCAGGGAGCAGGGCTACGAGCAGAATACCGAGGAGCGACACCCAGCCGATCTGGACTTCGAAAAGCGCAAACGCAAAAGCCAGATACCAAAGCGCCACCAGCCTGTAATCCGGCTCGCCCACTTCCTTGGCCAACTCGTAATGGAGTATGGGGTAGCTGAGAATTGCCACTGCCTCTGCCCAACCGTAGCCTACCATGCTATCACGGACGACGAAAAAGAACGCGAATCCCGCAAAGAGAAGGACATGGACTATGCTGAAGGCGGTGACGCGCCAGTTCTTCTTCAGCACATACAACGCGGAAGCATGGAGGGTGAAAAGACCATTGGTCAGGGTTGCCAATGCGATATAAGGATAAACCACCAGGGCGTTTTCCCACCGGGGTCCGTAAAAGAGTGGCAAAAGGTAAGAGCCCGCCACAGAAAATGCGACGAGCGGCGGGCCAACTAGAAGGGTTTGCAGCCTCATTCCTTCATTGATGCTTTTGATAAGCCTTGGCCGGTCACGCTGTACTTTCGCCAACGCCGCGATTGAAATCCGCCATGCCGCGCTCTTGGCAAAGCTCAGGGCCTCGGCCAAGCGGATCGCCAGCGCGACATAACCCACGGCATCCGCCCCTGCGTAGCGTCCTACAACCAGAGGATTAACCAACACCCGAAGCTGATAAACCCAGGTTGAAGTGGAGTATCCGAGTCCATAGCTCAGTATCCGCTTCGAAAGGTCCCAATCGAAATGGAAGGAAGGCCGGTAGCCGTCGATTGCATAGTACACGCCCATGATCAATCCCCGCTGGCACCACCATCCGACCACTAGAGCCCAAACTCCGCGGCCGTGAAAGGCCAGAGGTAAGGCCACCAGGTAATAAATCACCTGCCCCAAGAGCTCCACGATGCTCACGCGTTTATAGTCCAGGCGCCGCTCCAATCGTGCTAGCGGAACCTGTGAAAGGAGAAGTACGGGCAGGCTTAGAAACATAATTCGCTCGACGGTGGCAAAGCCCGGAAGCCTCATCCATTTGTCGATCAATGGGGAGGTCAGAAACATCACAAGAACTGCCAGTACCGAGAGGATCGTCAGGATGGTGAACGCCTGGTGATACACCTCTGGACAATCCTCGAACTCTTCGTGCCGCATCAGGAAGATCTCCACCCCCCATTGAGAAACCAATTGGGCGTAAAACACAATTGCTGCTGCCGCCGAGTAGACACCGTAGGGCCCCGGCCCGACCGCCCGCAGCAGGAACAGCGGCCCCAGAACGCCGATAATGAAGCCGAGCCCCTGCCGAATGGCCAGATAGACACCACCTTTCATCACGAGCTGCCGTAGGCCTGAGCTCGGGTTGCTGCCACTCGTGCCGTTTGCCATTAAATCACTATGCCTCCTGGTGGACACGGCGGAAGATTATTATCTGCGTCCTTGCCGTATAGAGCTATGAGGGGATAAGTCCGACCGGCCCCTTTGAGGAAACGGAATAGCGGCCAGCCTGAGTATTTCTTCCCGGTGGTTTGGAGGTCCGCCCTACCCACAACTTCGCGCCACGAGCAGCCCGGAAATCGTATGAAGCCGCCATTATAGCTTATTGGTTTGTCGTGCACTGGGCCAATCGCCGAGGGGTCCAACCTGTGAAATGGTCCGTCTCGGAGCTTGATCGCTCGCAGGAGGAAGGCATACGTTAAGGCAACGGTGGCCTGATCCCGCGAAAGCTTCCTTCGGAGCAATGCAGTTCCCCTTCCACGCCATAACTACAGCGGCCTGGGTTCCACTGGCACCGCGATATCCACATATTGGTAGGGCTTAGCTCCCATCGCAGCCCGGAGGTTCGTGGGAATCTCGATGCTTTCCTAATTTTAGGCAAGAAGCTGTATTTTGGTGCGCGTCCTAGGAATCGATGGCACAATGAGGGCACAACCGGCCGAGGCTAGGTCGTGAGAAGTCAGGAAAGATGGCCATGAGTTTTTTTGAAAGAGGGCGGAATGGAGACGCGGCATGAGATGCTCGCGGGAAAGCTCCTGCCGTGACACCGGATGGTCACAATGGCGCCTGACCTGAGCGTCGTGATATGCACACTGAACCGCAGCCGGATGCTGGGAAAATGCATCGAATCGCTCACAAAACAGCAATCCGCTCCTTGGACTTTTGAGGTCCTCGTAGTGGATAACGGTTCGACCGATGCAACTCGCGGCGTAGTTGAAGCGGCCAGGCCTGGCCTCCCGGCCCTGCGATACATTTATGAAGAGCGGCAGGGTCTAAGCATTGCGAGAAATAGCGGGATGCAATGCGCACGAGCTTCGTGGATTGCTTATCTCGATGATGACGCTTCGGCCGCGACGGGATGGTGCCGCGCCATTTGCCAGACCTTTGCCATGCTTGCTGCCGAGGGCAAAAGGGAATTCGCGTGCCTGGGTGGCCCGGTGGAACCGGTTTTTGAGGAAGCAAGGCCCGCTTGGCTTTCAAAGGAATTGGAAGAGGTCTACACCATCCTCGACAGGGGAGAGCTACTGGAGCCGTTTCCCCCAAGCCAAGTCCCGCTCGGCGCTAATTGTGCTTTCTTGCGCGAGGTCTTGGTGAACCATCGCTTCAACGAAAGGCTGGGTAGGGCTGGGACGTCCATGATT
>JBOGKI010000626.1:0-2874 GCA_050745605.1 Terriglobia bacterium
CCGCAAGCGTAGGCGTCTGCCGGACTTATGGGCGACACTCTTGAAGCAGGGCGCGATACGCGAAGGCGGTGAATTCAAGCCCCGACATAACGGAGGATGCCTTATGAACTTGCTTAGGTCGTGGAGTATTCTGCGCAGCTCGATTCTCCTTGCCGTCTTTACGATGCTGCCGGCCCTGGCGCTCGCAGCCCATGGCGGGTTAGCCGCCACACCGCCCATGGGTTGGAACAGTTGGAATCATTTCCAATGCCGGGTGAGTGACGCAGTGATCCGCGCCGCGGCGGACGCCATCGCCACCAACGGCATGAAGGCGGCGGGCTACGCTTACGTCAATATTGACGATTGTTGGCAGGGCCAGCGCGATGCCCAGGGCATCATTCATCCGAACTCAAAATTCCCCGGCATGAAGGCGCTGGCGGACTACGTGCACAGCAAGGGCCTGAAGATCGGGATTTATTCGTCGCCGGGTCCGAAAACGTGCGCCGGATACGCCGGCAGCTACGGCCACGAGCTGCAGGATGCCCAGACCTACGCCAAGTGGGGAATCGACTACTTGAAATACGATTGGTGCAGCGCCAGCCATGTTTACAAGCCGTCTCAAATGCAGGTTGTCTACACCAAGATGTCCAAGGCCCTCAACAGCACGGGCCGGCCCATCGTCTTCAGCCTTTGCCAGTACGGTGAACAGGCGGTGTGGCGCTGGGGAGCTTCGGTGGGCGGGAACCTTTGGCGCACCACAGGCGACATCTCAGACCACTACGATCGCATGTCGGTGATTGGTTTTGACCAGAACGGCCTCCAGAAATTCGCCGGACCGGGCCACTGGAATGATCCGGATATGCTGGAAGTGGGCAACGGCCACATGAGCCACGACGAATACCTGACCCACATGAGCCTCTGGTGCATTCTGGCCGCGCCGTTGCTCGCCGGGAATGACCTTTCCAAGATGACACCGGAAACGTTGGCGATTTTGACCAACCATGAAGTAATCGCTGTTGACCAGGACCGAGCCGGCATCCAGGGGCATCGAATCACTCAGGAGGGGCCGTTCGAGGTCTGGGTGAAACCGCTCGCGGACGGCAGCAAAGCGGTGGGATTGTTCAACCGCAGTGAGTGGCCAATGCGGATGAGAGTGAATTTCAGCGATATCGGCATTTCCGGGTCCGCCGCGGTGCGCGACTTGTGGGCCCATCAGGACCTTGGAACATTTACGGGTAGCTTCTTCGCAGAGGTTCCAAAGCACGGCGTGGTTCTGGTACGGATTAAATAAAGAAGCTCTCAGCGTTCAGCGGTCAGCGGGTAGCGCACGGTCATTCCCGCGAACGCGGGAATCCAGTGCAGAGGCTATTAGCGGGACGTGGATTCCCGCGTTCGCGGGAATGACAGCGCTCGGCATGATAGCTGTTTTTGATTGCGGCCAAAGGCCGCGTTGTGCTACCTGACCGCTAAAAGCTGGCGGCTGAGGTTTCACGATCATGCCAGTTTCAAACGATCCAACGCGATTTTCAAAGCCTCCGGCGAGCTGTCACAGCGCCTTGTTGACGGACCTCTACGAGCTCACCATGGCCGCCGGCTATCATGCCCATCACATTGAATACCGGGCAACGTTTGAGCTGTTTGTCCGCCGTCTGCCGCCGCAACGATCGTTTCTGCTGGCTTGTGGGCTGGATGCGGCGCTGGATTATCTTGAGCAGTTTCACTTTAGCGGTGACGAAATTGAGTATCTTCAGGGGTTGCCGGCGTTCCGGACCGTTCCCGCATCATTCTTCGATTACCTTCAAACACTGCACTTTTCCGGGGACGTGTGGGCCGTGCCGGAGGGCACGCCGGTGTTTGGCGAGGAGCCCATCGTTCAGATTACGGCGCCGCTGGCGGAAGCCCAAATGGTTGAAACCTACCTTCTCTCCATCATCAATTTTGAAACACTCATCGCCACCAAAGCGGCTCGTGTCTATCATGCCGCTCGGGGCCGGGGCGTTCTGGAATTCGGCACGCGGCGGGCACAAGGGCCGGAAGCGGGCTTCCGCGCTGCGCGCGCCGCCTACGTCGGCGGTTGCGACGGGACCTCCAACGCGCTGGCGGGCTTCCATTACGGCATCCCGGTTTACGGCACAGCGGCCCATTCCTGGACGCAGGCATTTCCCAGCGAGCAGGAAAGCTTCGAGGCTCTGCTGGATACGTTCCCGGACACCGCCATCCTGCTGATTGACACGTTTGACCCGCTGGCTGCGGCAGAAATTACGGGAAGGCTGGGGCGGCCGGTGCCGGGCGTGCGCCTGGATTCCGGTGATCTTTTCGAGCAGAGCGTCCTGGTGCGGGCGATTTTGGACCGCCACGGGTTGACCGAGACGAAGATCATTGCCAGCGGCGATCTTAACGAATTCAAGGTTGAAGAACTGGTTTCGAGAGGCGCTCCCATTGACTCTTTTGGCGTGGGCACCGAGCTTTCAACTTCTCGCGACCTCCCGGCGCTGAGCGTCATTTACAAATTGGTGGAGACTAAGCAAGGCGAGCGTCAGGAATATAAAACCAAGTTCAGCGAACAGAAGGCCTATCTACCCGGACGCAAGCAAGTCTTTCGCTACTTTCGCGATGGCCTCTACGATCATGATTTAATCTGCCGCGCCAATGAGCTTCGCCCGGAGGCGAAAGGTTTGCTGGAACTTTTCATGAAGAATGGCCGCCGTGTGGACGCTCGCCCGCCGGCCAGCGCCGTCCGCCAGCGCGCCCTGGAAAATCTGAAGCAGCTTCCCGAGGCGCACCAGGCCCTGGAGAACCCGTCGCCCTACCGGGTGGAGAAGAGCGAAGCCATCGAGAAGCTTTTGGAGGACGTTCGCGAGCGTTATTTTGGCGCGACGGAGGGTTCCTTGCCAG
>JBOGKI010000627.1:0-2868 GCA_050745605.1 Terriglobia bacterium
GTTGAATGACGGTAATATCACCCGCCTTGTGTGCTCGTGAAGGCCGCGCTGGTTGAGCGCCCCGTCCGAACCGGGTGAGACCCATCACAGCGAGCAGGATGCAAGTTCCAAACAGCGGAAAGACAAGGACTCTCCTTGGCTTTCGGTTGAAGATTGGTTCCATGGATCTTCTCCTCCGCTTTCCTAGCAGAACCCTGGGATAACCCAGAACGAATCTGCCAGTGAACTGGTTGTGGCTTCTCGCCCCCAAGCTAAGAGCAGCGAGGTCGCAAGCTGGTCCTCATGCTCGCCGTTGGCCATCAGGATATCCGTAGCACGGTACCGAAGGGTCGACAACCAGTTAACACGGCATGTAACGTTCGTTTCCCCAACCATGGCGGCGATGGCGAGTCCAGAGCAAGGAAGTTATCGACTCGCCGACAGCCGTTCCGCGGGCGGCGGAGCGGCAACAGTGCATCCGAGTCACTGCTTGCGGCGGGGAGGCGCTGCCAAAAACCACGGAGCCGTTGCGTCGTCCGTCTTCAGGAAATTCAGGAGGATGTTAGCATCCTTCTCTCGGCCGCTAGGATCGGAGTTGTGCGTGCCATCGTACAAGAAGTCCTGGCAGCCCCAAGCCAGTCCATCGCTGCGAGGCAGCAAGCCATTCGCCCAATCGTAGTCCGCCCACGCCAGCCACGGCGCCATCACCGTTCCATTCGCAGGGTTATAGTTGAGCGCCGGGTCGCCGTTGAGCTGGTCTTGTATCACCGCCTGGACGGCAAATCCGTCTTCATAGGCATAAGGCTCAGGATCGTCAGGTTGCTTCTCGCCGTTCGAATAGCCCGAATAGTCTCGTGAGGAGAAAAAGGCCACCTCGAGATTCGGAAACTTAGTATGGAGGTTTTGTGCGATCGAGATGTATTGAGTTTCCAGAGTAGAAATATCACCAGGGAAGGTGCCCGTCGGGAAACCATCAATCACCATGACCCATGCCGCCACCACCTGGTTGGCTGTGACGCCGGACTGGGGCAGGAAGTAGTTCATAATCGTAGCCCAGATGGCATCGTTGGGGTTCGCGTAGCGAGCCGCGGTTAGATTCGGATTGGCCCCGTTGACCAGAACCAAGTGGGGGTTAAGCGAGGGATCGGCAGTCCCAGCCTGCTGCAATTCAAAGTAGTTCTCAAAGGTAATGGATAATCCGAGCGACAGCAGGGCGTACTTGCCGTTCGGGTCAGGATTACCATTGCTGTCCAGAGGCTGAATCGACTGCGCCAGGCCCACACCGTCGCTATCGTGGCTCGCCGGCATCACGTTGCTTCCATTCAGGTACAACCCGCCCTCCGCGCCGAGATAAGTCCCGGTTCCCAGATCCGTGATCGGAACGATCGGGTTGTTTGTTCCCGCGATATTCCAGGAAATATTGCTGCAGGTTGCGCCCGTCGGTGCACCAATCGGCAAGACGAACGAGGTGGTCGCCATGTCGGGTGGGGAATTGGAATCCGTCACGGTCGCCTTGAACCGGTAATTCCCAACTTTCAGCGTGGAAGGAAAGGTCCCGGAAAGCGCCCCTGAGCTCGACAAGGTCACGCCCTTAGGCAACTTGGACCCAGTCGGCAAGCTCCACGTCAGACCTCCAACCCCGCCGGCTGCTGTCAGCACCGCGAGGTATGCGGCTCCTTGAGTTCCGCTAGCTAGAGTGGGGAAATTGGTGATCGAAAGGGAGGTCGCGTCCGTCGCCGTTCCGTTCAGCGTTGTGCCCATGGGAGGGAATGAATCGGTAGTAATGACGAGGGTTCCCGGATAGCTGCCGGCAATGGACGGTGAGAAAGCCACCTTAAGAGGGAGCGCCTGATTCGGCTGGAGCACGGTTCCCTTGGTGCCGCCGGTGTATCCGATCACCGAAAACGGGGGCTCGGTGTAAACGGACTCAACGGTCATGGGACCCGTACCCAAATTTGTCAGGTTCACAGTCTGGACCGGGCTGGTTCTACCCACCGGAACGTTCGCAAACGACAGCGACATGGCACTTAGGTTAGCAACCGCGCCACTAACAAAGCCTGTGCCCGTAAGAGTAATCACCACTGGACTGTAACCTTGAAGACCGATCGTGAACTGGCCATTAAACACCTGGGCGCTATCAGGGGCGAACCTTATGCCATATTCCAACTTCTGGCTCGGCTGGATTGTCCAGGGTGCGTAACCCATGCCCAGAGGAAATTCAGAAGGACTAAGAGTGATACTTGTGATTTGCAAATTCGTGGTGCAGTTATTGGTGATGATGACGCCACTCATGGTACTGCTGGTGGTTCCGACCGCCTGCTTGGCAAACTGGATGCTCAGGTTAGATGGAGAAACTGTGAAGCAGTTCTGCGCGGCGCCGGACCCCACCCCCAATACTGTCAACCACCCCATTAGCAACCCCAACCGGATGAATCGACATCGAGATAGACAACACTTCATCGCTCTTCCTCCTGGTGCCCTAATTAAAAAGTAAAAGGAAAGCCTCCGGGCTACCCGCCCCTGGATAGCGGGCGTACCCGGGGCAGACAGTAAAAAACGGCTGTCCTACGCAGGGCGTCGCGCTACCAACGCCAGCTATGAGCGTCATGCTACCAACGCCCACGGTGGGTGTCAAGTCTCTCGGAAGCTAATATCCCGGAACGCCATCCGAAGTGCAGACACTGCCGATTGGGGGCATTGTTCCGCGAGTCTCCGATCCGATCGACCGCAAAAATGACGGTGCCAAAAATTGCTCCTGCTTCCCAATTGCCCTATTTCATTACCCGTTTGTTTTCAGCAAGTTCTGGGAGTTTGGCGCGGCATCTTGGTTTGTCCTTATATGTCCTTATTTGTCTATCGGTTAACCCCAAAATGGGAGTTTGGCAAGTG
>JBOGKI010000628.1:0-2849 GCA_050745605.1 Terriglobia bacterium
GCACAACGGTGTAAACTATCAGGCCCGGTCTGCTAAATTTCATGGGGTTATGGGATTATCAATTGTGTTGGCAGCTTTCCCTGTAGAGGCGCTCGGCGCCTGCTCCGATGCAAGGCGGGGAGCGCCGAAAAACCGGCAATGGCGGACCGGCGCTATAACCTTTTGGTATCAGTATAAATTGGTCATCCTTAGTGGGACGGCTAGCGTAGTGTCCAGCTATTGAGTGGACAATGTAGCGCCGCCGTCTCGGCGGCATTTGCCGGCAAAGCCGGCCCTGAGCGAAGCGAAGGGATGCCGGCGCTACGGGCCCGCCGCTTGCGAAGGGCGTGAATTTTTGTCTTCCGGGCAGGATTTCCGGCAGACGGCCACGCGGATCGCGGATCGCTGATTGCTGACGGCTGAAAGCCTGATTCTCAGCCTGCTATGCTCGGAGGGAATTCATCCATGCCAATACGATATTGGAAACCAACTCTTACCGCTAGCCTTCTGGCTCTTGTCCTCATCACCAGCGCTTTCGCTCAACAACCGAACGGAGCATCGCTTCCGGCCATGATCCAACGGGTCATCTCCAGACCGGAATTCCGCCACTCGGATTTCGGCATTGAGTTCTTTTCGCTCGATACGAATCAACCCGTGTATTCGCTTCACGGCAACAAGCTATTCACCCCGGCATCCACCACCAAGCTCCTGACTGAAGGCACGGCTCTTGAGCTGCTTGGCCCGGACTACCGCTTCCATACACGGGTCTATCGCAGTGGCCCGCTCGACGCGGAAGGAACCTTGCATGGCGATCTCGTGCTGGTCGGCAGTGGCGATCCCAACATCTCCGGCCGCATCCAGCCCGATGGCACGCTGGCCTTTGAGAACACGGATCACTGCTACGGTGGCAGCTTTGACACGCGCGCCGTCCCCGGCGATCCGCTGCTCGTCATCCGCGAGATTGCCCGCCAAGTGGTCGCGCGCGGCGTGAAACGAATTGACGGCCGGGTGCTGGTGGACGTTTCGCTGTTTCCCGAGGGCGAGCGCGAGCTGGGCACTGGCACCGTGATTTCCCCCATCCTCGTGAATGACAACATTGTGGACGTCACGGCCACCCCAGGGAATGCGCCGAACGCTCCGGTCGCTCTGAAAATTTCTCCCGCCACTTCGTACGTCCGCTTTATCAACCGGGCAACCACTGGTCCAGCCCAGTCCGATCCGAACATCAACTGGGCTTCCGACACCGCCAATCCCGACGGCACGCACACGGTCACGGTGACCGGAACCGTGCCGATCGGTAAACCCTCTGTACTTTTTGATTATCCCGTTCCGGAGCCCAGCCGGTTCGCGCAGATGGCGCTGGCCCAAGCCCTGCGTGATGCGGGCACCACGCTCCGCGCCGCGCCGCAGAATGACCATGCGGATTTCAATGCCCTGGCCGCTTCGTACAAGGCGCCGAACCTGGTGGCGGAGCACACTTCGCCGCCGCTCTCCGAGGAAGTGAAGGTGACACTGAAGGTGAGCCAGAACCTGCACGCCAGCGTCATGCCGTACATCCTCGGCGCCGCGCTGGGCGGAGACCATATGACCAGCGCCCAGACGGGATTCGACCTCGTGCGTAAATTCCTGTTGCGCGCCGCGCTCGACCTGAGCGGCGCTTCGCAAGGTGACGGCGCGGGCGGCGCGCAATCTGCCTTTTTCACGCCGGACTTCATGGTTCACTACCTGGCCTTCATGCGCCACCGGAAATATTTCCCCGCATTTTTTAAGGCTTTGCCCATTCTCGGCCGCGATGGGACGCTCTTTGACGTTCAGACCGGTTCTCCCGCCGCCGGCCACGTCCACGCCAAAACCGGCACGTTCGACGCCACTGACCTTCTCAACCGGGATGATATGGTCACCGGCAAGGGCCTCGCCGGATATTTCACCACTCCCGACGGCCGGCACATGGCCTTCGCCATTTATGCCAACCGCGTCGCCGTGCCGCTGACCGACGATTGGATCACCAAGATCGTTGGGCAGGCGGTGGGAGAGATTGCCGCGGCCGGCTATTTGGCGCCCGCCCAGCCGTCCCCTGAATATGACGTGCTGATCAAGAACGGCCACATCGTCGATGGCGCCGGCGATCCCTGGTACGCGGGCGACATTGCCATTCAAGGCGATCGCATTGTGGCGATGGGGAAACTTGCGGGCGCGAAGGCTCAGCGCGTCATTGATGCGAGGGGCCTGGTGGTGTCACCCGGTTTCATCGATATGCTGGGCCAATCCGAATTCTCGCTGTTGATTGATAATCGCGCGCTCAGCAAAGTGGCCCAGGGAATCACCTCCGAAATCACGGGCGAGGGCGGATCCATCGCTCCTCAGGATGATTTGACACTCGCGCCGCTGCAGCCCTTCCTCGATCACTATCACCTCACCGTGGATTGGACCACGCTCAGCGGCTACTACCGTCGCCTCGAAAGACAGGGAACGCCGCTCAACATTGGCACCTACGTCGGCGCCGCGCAGGTTCGCGAGGCGGTGATGGGCGACGTGGACCGCGCTCCCACCCCGGACGAGCTCACGCGCATGGAAAACCTCGTGGCCCAGGCCATGCAGCAGGGCGCGCTCGGCATTTCCACCGCTCTGATTTATCCACCCGGCCATTATGCGAAAACGGATGAGTTGATCGCCCTCGCTAAAGTCGCTTCCCGCTACGGCGGACTTTACGCCACTCACCTGCGCAGCGAAGGAGCGTCTGAAAACGCCGCCGTGGATGAGGCTTTCCACATTGGCCGCGAGGCTCAGATACCTGTTGAAATCTTCCACCTCAAGGTAAGTGGCAAGTCCCGCTGGGGAAACATGCCGAAGCTCATCGCCAAGATACAAGC
>JBOGKI010000629.1:0-2844 GCA_050745605.1 Terriglobia bacterium
GACCATTGCAGCCTCCGCGCCGGGATAATATTCGAAGGCCAGGGCATAGCTCGGCAATTCCGGGATGTCGTCAAGCAGATAGGGGCTGCCAAATAGCGCAAACACTAACGGCCCTTGATGGCCGGCGAGCGTCTTCAACAGAGCTTGTTGCCGTTCCGCCAGGCCAATGAAACCGCGTGCAGAGGCAAAGCGAATGGTGCAGGAAATGACGACAGTCCGGTAACGGTCCGCGAGTTGTTCGATGAGGCTCGATTCACCCGGCGAAATATCCGGACCGACGGTGGCGTACAAAGTCTTGGCATGGCGTTTCACAAATTCCCGGCGGAAGGTCACGCCCGGCTCGTTCGTGAATTCGATATTCGGCGCATCGACAAAGCTCAGGAGCAGCACGTCCTCGTCGGGTGAGAGTTTCAGCGGCAGGGCGTTGTGGTCATCTTTGACCAGCGTCAGGGCGTGCTCCATGATTTCCTGCGATTTCTGCGCCGCCGCCGGGCTTCCCACCCGTTTGTCAACTTGCGTGATATCGGGAAGGGCGTGCTGGTTCAGGCCCGCCCACGCCTTGGCTTCCAAAATCCGTTGTACCGATTCATCCAGGCGCGGCTGGCTGATTTCTCCCTTGCTCACGGCCTCCTTCAGCGCCTCGTAAGATTTGGGGATGTCGGTGGGCTCCAGCGCCACGTCGGCGCCGGCGTGAATGGCCATCACCGCGGCTTGCTCCGGACCGAACGTATCGGAGACCGCTTTCATGCGAAGCGCATCCGTAAAGACCAACCCTTTGAAGCCCAATTGCTGCCGCAGGAGGCCGGTGGTGATGGAATAGGAGAGCGATGCGGGCAGACCGGGAGTCTTCTCAAGCTGGGGAAGGTCAATGTGCGCGGTCATGATGGCGCCTACACCTGCCTTGATCGCCGCCTCGAACGGTGGCAGCTCGATCAAGTTCAGGCGGGCGCGGTCAAAATTGAGCACGGGAAGTTGCAGGTGCGAGTCCACGCTGGTGTCGCCGTGGCCGGGGAAGTGTTTGGCCGTGGCGATGATCCCGGTATCCTGCGTTCCCTTCACATAGGCTTCTGCAAACGCGCTGACGCGTTGCGGGTCCTCGCCAAACGAGCGGATGTTGATCACCGGGTTGCGCGGGTTGTTGTTGACGTCCACGACGGGATAGAAGTTCACATTCACGCCCATGGCCTTGGCTTCCTCGGCTGTGAAATGCGCAGCGTCATAGGCGTACTGCGTATTGCCGGTTGCTCCGATGGCCATGCCACGCGGGAAGCGCGTTCCGCCCCGGAATTGAATTCCGACTCCACCTTCAAAATCCGCGGTGATGAACAACGGAAGTTTCGCCGTTTGCTGCATGTGCTCGACCATCATCGCGCCCGTCAGCGGATCGCCGCCCATAAAGCCTTCGAGATGGTAGCAGCCGACGTGATACTTCTGAATGTTGTCCTGAATAGCTTTGAATTCATCGCTCTCGACGTTGGTGAAGATCGCGGTGGCCACCGCACAAAGCAGTTGTCCCACCTTCTCATCCTCGGACATCTGCGCCATCGTCGCCTTCACCCAGCCTTGTTGCGAGGCGTTCAATTGAAACTGAGCGCGCAATCGCATCGCTATGAAAATCAGCGCCAGAATCGGGAAAAGCGCGAATCCTTGATTGCAGTTTTTGATCATCTTACCTTCACCGCTCCGATTCTGGAATGGACTCGCGCGGCGCCGCCTGGCGGCGCGGCGCGACCTGCCATTCTAACTCAAAACGGTAGCGCCGGTCTGCGACTGGCGTATTTCACCGCTCTGGAGCGCCGGTCTGTGACTGGTGACCGCTCCTTGCAGAGCGGCGCTACAATTACGCCGCTACAGCAAACCACCGGCCGTGCCTGATGCCGTCATGTATAATCAACGGTCCAGACACCGCGTCCACTTCCGGAGTGAACCGCGTATGAGCCCCAGGCGTGCCAATCCGCAACTTGCCGAGCGCCGGCGCGAAGTCCTGATCCGCGCCGGCTACGCGGAGATTGTGGAGAATGGAATCCAGGGAACTACGATTGACAGCGTGGTGGAGCGCGCCGGGTCGAGCAAAGGGGGGACGCTTTATTACTTTCCGACCAAGGAGGATCTGCTCTTTGGAGTGCTCGAATGGCTGATCGCGCAGCTCGATCGCACGCTGGATGAAGTGGCCACCTCTCACGACTCGGCCCGGGCCCGTCTGGCGGCGGAGATTGAGGTCCTGTTTCACAGCGCCGACGTCAACCGCAAGCTTTACCGGGTGCTTTTCGATTTTGTCTCGCTCGGG
Organism: Terriglobia bacterium; assembly: GCA_050745605.1. Classification (GTDB taxonomy): domain Bacteria; phylum Acidobacteriota; class Terriglobia; order UBA7540; family UBA7540; genus CALCEB01. The sequence continues at coordinate 2,288 of JBOGKI010000629.1, forward strand.
GTGCGCGCGGACCGGTTTCGAATGCTGCTCAGCGGCTTTTTCGAGAGAAGCCACCAGCGCGATGTGCGAATCATTGACGATGGAATCCAGCAGCAGGAGTTTCGCCGCGTGAAGCCCGATGATGCCGCGAGCACCTTACGTGCGCTGGTGGATGGCTATTGCTTGCAGTGGCTGCTGGGTGGGGATTCGGTCCCGCTCGAAACCTATCGAGACCGCTGCCGCTCCGTCCTGGGCTCCTATCTGTTGCGTTGACCCAGGCGAAAGATAGCAGCGGCCAGAGAACCGCTTCACCCATGCTTTCAAAAGCTCTCGAATTCCTTGCCCTGGTTTTTCTTCTGCTGGGAGTGCCGGTGTTTTCCGTCCACACCATGCGCCGGCCGGAGCTCTTCCAGATTCCTCGCCGGGCGCTCTACTTCTCTGCGGTCCTCTCCACGTGGCTGCTCGCGGTGTTGACTCTGGCTGTTGAGTTGAGTGTGCGAAGGAAGGTATGGGGATTCAAGGTGCTTTCAGGCGGAGTGTTTGCGCGGTGGACGGGCTTCATCACCGGGATCGCCTTT
>JBOGKI010000630.1:0-2835 GCA_050745605.1 Terriglobia bacterium
GGCTTTCCTCGAAGCTCACCCGTTAGTGAAGGCCGACCCGCGCGCCTTCATCAGCCCGGAGGTGTGGAGATTTCAAAACCGCCGGACGGATACCGACGAGCTTCTAGGCTGGTTTATTCCATTCGCGGTATTTGTTTGCTGTCTGCTCGCGATCCTCTGGGTACTGAGGCTTATCCTGGAGAATCGCCGCTGGAACAAGAGCTTCAAGGTGCACGAAGAAGTTCACACCAAGCTAATCGAAAAGTTCGCCTCTGGTCAGGAGCTCACAGCCTACATGGATTCCGAGGCGGGCCGGCGCCTGTTGGAGTGGACTCCGCCCGCCTACGACGCCCCCACGCGCGGCCTGCCCATCGCGGCCAGCCGGATTCTTTGGTCAATTCAGGCCGGCATGGTAATCGGTCTGGTCGGAGTCGGCCTCCTTTCGATTCGCAATGAGGTCCCCGGTGGACTCGAGCCGCTCCTCGTGTTCGGAACTTTGGGACTGACGATCGGGGTCGGGTTCATTATCTCGGCTCTCATTTCGTACGGGCTTTCGAAGCACCTCGGGCTGATGGAAGGAGGAATGCGCGGCGCTTTACCATCCGGTCGCTGATGGCGACCTGGGGCTGGCGGGCCGATCCTGGCCGGTCACCGCCTATGCCGCAGCAGAATATGGGTATGTCCATGCGGGAAATCACCATGGCGGAGTTGGAAGATTCGAAGGTCGGAGCGGAGGCGGCTGAAGAAGCTTTCCATATGGATGAACAGACCTTCCGGGCCTTCTACGAAAAGACGGCACGCCCTCTGTGGTCATATCTCTCTCGCATCTCCGGAAGCCCATCGCTCGCCGATGACCTCGTCCAGGAAAGTTATTATCGTTTCCTCCGGGCTGGCCTGAAGTCCACCGATGAGACCTACCAAAAGAACTATCTTTTTCGGATTGCCACTAACCTGGCCCGCGATCATTGGCGCAGCCTGCCGCGAAGAGAGCGGCTGGAAGCGTCGATTTCTCCGGCGGCCCGGGTTGACAATCACACGGCCGATCGCGTGCAGCGGAGCTCCGACCTCGGCCGCGCCTTGGCGCGGCTCAAGCCACGCGAGCGGGAGATCCTCTGGCTTGCGTATGGGGAAGGTTCCAGCCACAAGGAGATTGCGGAAGTGGTAGGCTTAAAAGCGGCAAGCATCAGGCTGCTTCTTTTTCGTGCCCGGCGAAGAGTGGCTGACTTGCTGCGCAAGCCAGCGCCCGCTCTTCTGGCGGGTGGCAGCAACCAGGCCCGGTGAGCAAGCAAATGAAGATTCCTAATTGTGATCGTGAACAGGAAGTGGTCAATGCACTCGTCTCGGGGCGATGGACCAGTGCCTGGGGTGAAGAGATCCGGCAACATGCCGCCACGTGTTCTGTGTGCCGGGAAGTGGCGTTCGTGGCTGAGGCCCTGCGGGCTGAAGCCGAAGCAGCGGATCACGTCCGGCTGCCAGGGGCCGGCTTGGTCTGGTGGAAGGCCCAACTCGCGGCCCGGCGCGCGGCTGAGGAACGCGCGGCCCAGCCGATCACCCTGGTGGAACGGGCGGCGCAGGCTCTGAGCGCGCTTGCAGCTTTCGGCCTGGTAGCGTGGCAGTGGCCGCGAATCACAAGCTGGTTCGGGACGACCAGGAGCCTAGTCCGGCCGGTCGCGGCACCGGCCAACGCCGATTGGGTCCATCATCTTGCGCAAGGCGTCGCCCAAGCCTGGCCGGTCCAGTCGCCGGGCTTTCTCGTCATCGTCAGCATCGGCGCTTTCCTTACCGTGACGGGTTTTGCCGCCTACGTGACGTGGCGCGAAGAATAGGGAAGCTGTAATAGAGCGACACAAGTCTTTAAAAAATCAGCCCGCTATAAAGCAAGCCGGCGCATGCTGCAACCTCCAGTGGACGCGCCTTGTTCGCCAGAAGACATCCTGAAAACAAATGAGTGGGTGGGATCCTACCGTCTTCGAGACTCCATGGGCCTATGTGGATCACGCGTGACCGCCGCCGATTGCCGCGCAAGCAATCCCTGCGGATGGCAAAAAAAGCCGCCAAGCACCGATGAGTTTCAGCCGTCACGCCGGTCTTTATGTCAGATATGCCGCCCTGAAGGGCGCCGCTACGATCCCGCACGACCCAACCGGCTCGAGGCGCCATCCCGGATTTCGCGTTACGTAGCGGCCGGCTTCAGCCGGGCACATTCCGGACCCGGCCGTGCGCGTTCCCCCGTTACCCCGCCAAATGTTCATGTCACAGAACCCCCGCTGCCAGACCTGCACAGGTGGCGCATACGTCGTCTTTTGATGCATGCGCCGTCCATGGCAGTCGCGGCGGGACACTTCCCGCTTCGCCTCGTCAAAAACACCTTGACTTGGGATACTGACGAGGGTATTATTAATAAGTAACCCCCCTCGCGCATAATCCACGGTGTTGATTTGTCGGGCTGAGACCCCAGAGACCAGCAACCGGTTCATTGCGTCTTTCTGGTCTCTCGTGTCTGTTTTTGAGGAGGCATCATGTCAGAAGAATTGATCGATAGCTTAAACTTACCCGTCGATCAGCGCTGGTTGATGCGGCAGATGAACCTGGTCGACCGCCATATTGAAAGGAAAACCCGGCTGCTGCCGGACATGCCGCGAGAGGACCTGGAAAGGGAGAAAGCCCGAGAAAATAAAGCAGTCAGCGCCCGGCGCAGAGCGCCCGGACGAGGCGAATGGACCGAGAAAGTTGATAAAAAAAGGATTGTTTAAACAAACCCATAAGTTACTGATAACAATATGAAACTCGAGGAACAAACCCATTCAAAGCCAAAACAAAGCCAATCAAAAAACAGACAAGCCATTTAGTATCAAG
>JBOGKI010000631.1:0-2828 GCA_050745605.1 Terriglobia bacterium
CCGCTGATGCGGTGCTTGCCCGGCATCCGCGTCAGCGTGGAGTAGACTTCCGCCAGGCTATGCGCCCCACAGCAGCCCGTTGATTTGTTGAATTGGATGAACAGCGCCAGACTGGCCTGATGGTGGATGTGATCCCCGTAGAACACCGGCACCAGCGCCGATGTATCGAAGAATCCCTTCATTCGCCCTTGCCGAGGTTAGCCAAGTCGCGTTCCTCGCGGATCTGCTGGAGCATCTCATCAGTTGCGGACGCGGGCAGGGGCTGCCCGGCATGAAACACCCAGACGCCATGCTCCTTCGTGAGCGGACCCGTCCCGCGTACCGGACGTAGGGTGATCTGCTCTCCGGCACTCTCCATTTCCAGGGAGTCGCCAGACTCCAGGTGCAACTCTTCCCGCAGCGGCTTGGGGATGACGACGCGGCCAGCCAGGAATTTCGCACAGCAACTTAATTTCCTTTTGAATCAGGAGTATAGGGGAGATTCGCATGTCGGGCAGATTCGCATCTGAATCAAACGGCGGGTTTTGGCGTAAACTTGCACTTAAGTGAAGGCAAGTAGTGGACTCAGTCGGCTTTCGGCACTGGCCCTGCGCCAGCGCCGGCAGGGTCTGGCCAAACGACTTCCACCGGTTACCGAGATCTTGCGCGGTTCTCTAGTGGAGCGCTACGTGACCTGCGGCAATCCCGCTTGCCGGTGTACCCGCGGCGAACGCCATGGGCCGATGTGGTATCTGACGGTCACTCTGGGACGCGGCCGCACGGCCGGAGGAATCATCCCGGAAGAAAAAGTGTCTGAAGTCCGCCTCTGGATCGAAAACTACCGCAAGTTGAAGGATCATCTCGAAAAGATTTCCGAGATCAACCGCGAACTACTGCGGCGCGACCGCGCTCAGCAACGTAGGAGCAAACCCAAGAGGTAGCGGATGCCCGAGCGAGAATGGAAATTGAAACCGGCGGCCCCATCTTGCATTTATGAGAAAGCAAGATAAGCCGGTTCTCGACATCCCGTCCTTCGCCCGCTATCTGAACAAGGTCTTCGATTTCCGCGCTACCGCCGCCGCGCTCACCGATTCCCGGCGCGATCCCGACATCTCGCCTTCCGCCGTCTTCCTAGCGGTCTTTCACGGTTTTGCGTTCCGTCTGCCCAGCTTTCAGCAACTTGAGGCGGAGTTGGCCCGGCCCGCACTGCGGCAATGGATCGGCGCCGGTCGCGCTTTCGGCGACGACGTGTTGCGCTACAGCCTGTCCGGCTTTGCAGTGGAAGCTCTGGAGCGGATACTGGTCCAGGCCAATCGAACTCTCAAGCGCAACAAAGCACTCGATGCCGACCGCGTGCAAGGCCGCATCGTCGCCGCGCTCGATGGCATTGAGGTACTCTCCAGCTACAGCCGTTGTTGCGACTCCTGCCTGGAACGCCGCGTGTTTGTGCGCAAGGCCGGCGTGAAGGTTGAGCAGATACAGTATTACCATCGTGCAGTCGGATGCCAGATTGTCAGCAGTCCCACCAAGCCTTTCCTGGCCCTTGAATGGCTACAGCCGGGAGAGGGCGAAGACACGGCCGCCTTGCGCCTGCTGAGAAAACTTCCCGATCTGTATGGCAGCCGCTTTTTTGACATTCTTCTGCTCGATGCCCTGTACGCGCAAGCGCCAGCACTCAAACTGGCCGAAGCAAGCGGCTGGGATGTCGTCATCAGTCTGAAGCAGAACAACCGCGAGTTGTATCAATCCGCCGTTCGTCTGTTTGCCAGCCGCCCGGCCGATGATCGCGGCACGGAGCAGCATGCCGGCAAACTCTATCGGTTCCAGATCTGGGATACGGATGGACTCCCGTTCTCCGCCGATCATCCACAGCCCGTGCGGGTCGTGCGATCCGAAGAGACACTGACGCAAAATCATTACCGTCGCGGCAAGCTCGAACCCGAAACCACCGATCACGAATGGCTCTGGATTACCACGCTGGATGCCAAGAGTTTCCCCGCCGGCATGGTGCGCCAGCTCGGCCATGCGCGCTGGAAACTGGAGAATAATGGCTGGAACGATCTGACGCAGAACTGGGCCTTTAAGCACGGCTTTCTACACGCCTGCCGCCATCGTCCTCGAACGGATGAGCCCGGCAGTCCACCAGTCGCCAATCGAGGGTTGGCCGCCGTCAGCCTCATTGTGCTGCTGGCCTTCAACCTCTGTTCGGCCTTCCTGCATTGCCATTCGAAAATCTTTCGCCGCTACCCGATGAGCGCTATCGAGGCGGCTAGACAGTTGCGTTTGTCCCTCGCCAAACTTCCGCCCAACATTCGCGCCCCCGATGCCCCCGCAGCGCGCGATCCTTACTAATCGTCCATTCCTCCCTGACCTATCTTGCAGCCCGGATGCTCCCCCTATCGCATTTTCCTGACCTCGCCGCTCCTCCTACTGGCCTCCGCCACTTTTTGATCTCATTTTGTGCCGAGAATCCCGCCCGCGAATATCCTGATCCGCCTCCCGCCTCGATTCCTCCATCATTTCCCTTTGCCGCACGGTCCGCCGCACTTGGTGTGCGAAGTTCCTGGCCGAGGTGCAAGGAAGGTTGCCGAAAGGCTCGCCCGGGGTGTATTGGAGGATTGGCTGCGACTCCATGCACACCTTCCCTTTTGGGTTAGGGGCAGCCGGGAGGTATTGGGCCGAAGACGAGCCGGGTTGACTCGATACACCCGTCAGGTCGCCGTGCGACATCGTCGGGGCTATGTTATAGATTCCCGCGTTGTACAAGTCGAGATAGAAGTTCTGGAGGTTGGATACCCATGCGGCGGACGGTCCGCTGACCTTGGTCCAGCTTTGCCCGCAATTTACGA
>JBOGKI010000632.1:0-2814 GCA_050745605.1 Terriglobia bacterium
CACCCGAAACCTATGACCTGACACCTTGTGTCACTCATACCTCAGCGCCACCCGGGGGTCCACTTTCATCGTGCGCCGGACAGGGATGTAAGATGAAAACAGCGCTACACAGATTAGTACGAGGGATACTACCGCAAAAGTTCCCGGATCGCTGGGCTTCACTCCGAAAAGCAGGCTGGTAAGAAATCGGGTCAAAGCCCAGGCTGCCGCCAGGCCGACGGCAACCCCGGAGAGCGTCTACCGCGCGCCTTCCTCCGCCCACAAGTTCTTTGGCAAGAACTAGCCGCTGGGCAGTTGCAAGGGGGCGTAGGCAGGATCAGTGGGTGAGCCCGATCCGCCGCTCCAGGTCTTGAAACTCAGGGGAGGAACGAAGGCCATCAAAGGCGGGATCGACCTTAAGGAAGATCAAGGCCGGATCATGTTGCTTCAGGCCCGCGCGCAGCGCTTCGAGAGCGTGGGGCTTGTCGCCCAGGGCCAAGTAGCGCTCAGCCAAGTCGCAGCCCGAGGGGGCTTGCTTTTTGGGAGCATCCCGGACCAGGTCGAGTTGGTAGGTCAGAACGCCCTGGTATCCGGCCTTCGCGTAAATCCGCTGGAGCGTCAGTGCTTGCGGCGCCGCGCCGATGAGTCCAAGTTCCTTTTCCTCCTCGGCCACGGCTTCGACGTACATTCCCTTTTCAGCATAGGCCTGCTGGAGCCGGTAATGCGCGGGCTCGAAATGAGGATCCATTTCGAGGGTCTGCCGGTATTGCTGGATAGCTGCGTCGTAGCGGCGCGCGATGAAGAGCGTCCATCCCAGGTCGGTGTTATAGATCAGGGACAGCGGGTCGATCTCGAGCGCGCGCCGCATTTCGGCGATCGCTTCCCCGGTTCGGCCCTGGGGACCCAAGTAGAGGGTGGCGTACCAGTGGTGGGCAGGGCCATATTGCGGATCGATGGCCAGGGCTCGCTTGAACTCCTGTTCGGCGCCCGCCCAGTCCCAGTCACAGAGAATCTTGACTCCGGCCAGCGAAGTGTGCGCCTCGGGAAGCCCGTCGTCGAGCTGGATGGCTTTGACGGCCGCGGCCTTCGCTTTCGCCAAGGGATCGAGGGGCTGCGGGGTGTCCAGGGCGATCAAGGCCCAAGCCTCCGCGAGACCCGCATAAGCCGGCGCGTAGCTCGGGTCGCGCTCACTGGAATGCGTGAAGTAGTCAACAGCCTTGTGAAGACCCTCCGGGGTGCGCTGATTCCAGAAATAGCGGCCCTTCAAGTAGAGTTCGTAGGCCTCTGGGTCAACGGGCTGGGGCCGCGCCAGGCGGGCCTCGGCGTGGGGCGCCAGTTTGACGGCCACCTCCCCGGCAATAGCTCGCGCCGCCTGGCTTTCGAATTTCAGCACGTCGCGCAGTTGCCCGTCATAACTGCGGGCCCACAGGTGAGTCCGGTCGCTCACCCGAATCAGTTGCGCTGAAATGCGAACTCTGTCTTGCGCGCGCCGGACGCTGCCCTCGAGGATGTAACTCACACCCAGTTGACGACCAATCGCAGCCACGCCTTCCTCCGAGTGCTTGTATTTCATAACGGAGGTGCGCGCGATAACCCCCAACCGTCGAGGGTTCAGGCCGCCCAGCTCGGTAATCATCTCTTCGGTCAGGCCGTCGCTGAAATAGTCCTGTGTGGGATCGCCGCTCAGGTTGGCAAAGGGCAGCACGGCAAGCATGGTACGACCGGCTTGAGGTTTCACCTGAGGACGAAGGAGCTGGCGGACAGAGTAGGCCGCCAGGACCAGAACGGCGGCCAGAGCGAGCCCATACCGGTTGACTCGCCACGGACTGCCCTCATAGGCCTCGTCGGCAGGATCCGTGCGGGTTGCTGCGGCCGGCATAGTGTCCTCGACGGGCTGGGGCTCTTCAATTTCTGTTGGCGGCTCCTCCGCATCGGCTTCCCTGGCCTTGACCTTGGCGTGCGGCTGGGCTTCGGGTTGGACGGGTGGCGACAGCTCCGGCAAGTTGGACCGCCTTTCGTTACGCCAAGCATCAAGCTCCGCCTTGAAAGCGTAGACCGTACTGTTCTTCAGATGTACATGCCGATGGACGGGAAGCCCCTCGACGCTCTCCCAGCGCTGCACCGTCCGGATACCGCACTTGAGATAAGTGGCGATCTCCTTCCAAGACGAGAGGCGGTCGTCCGAAGAAACCTCGCGGAGAGAGCTTGAACTCAGCATTTCCGAACTGGTGGCTCGATCAATCGCTGCTGCGAACCGGGCGCATGGATGTTAACCCTAGATCGTCAAGCGTTTCAACCCCCACTTCTGGTAATAACCAGGCCATCAACTTACGCCAAAGTGCGCCATGCGCTGAATGACGTACTTTGCCGCTTGCATTGTCCATTACCTCAGAGTAGATTGACGGGTCGAGAATGTGCGACCTGAGGTCAATGTGAGTTGTAACCCTGTGACGACAGGCTGGTGGCAGGGAATTCCGACTAGAAATTCGTAACCAAACAACAAGAGGAGGATGATAAAACTCATGCGCGAGACCGGAGCGAAACAGGGATTAATGAACTTGCCGGCGGCAGTTCTGGTGGCGGTGGCGGCGATCTGCATGGCCACCGCTCCCGTCTTTGGCCAAAGTCAGAACCAGCAGAGGAGAAGCGCTTCGGAGTGGGACGGCTTGTCGCGATTCCGCCCCGTGTTGAACCTGGGCTCCGGGTCTGTGCTCAATCAGCGGATTGACGTCGGTCTGGCCCTCGGTGGGCACGCCGCCGGCGCCGGAGTGCTCCTTCTCAACCCCGGTCGCGGTGGGACCATCAATAACAGGGGCGGATCGCTCGCCTTGGGCA
>JBOGKI010000633.1:0-2796 GCA_050745605.1 Terriglobia bacterium
GTTACGTGCACACCCCAAACTTCTCGCCGCTCCCGTGATAGGCCACGAAAGCGGGTCGTGTGTTCGGCGCGGCCCAGGCGGTTAAGGGAAAACACGACGACGCGTTTTAGCCCGGCGCTGAAGGACACGAGCTTCTATCTGTTTCGTTTGGAGCGCAGCTTGTAGGCCTGGATAAGGAGCGAAACCGCCAACCATACGCCGAATACGGCAAGCGGAATGGCGATCACTCTCGGCCACAGGGCCGCCACGGCAGCAAGCCCCAGGAGCAGCAAGCCGGCATAAACCATGATGGTCCATTCGGCCGGGCCCAAGAGCCGGTGCCGGGTCATGGCGGCGCCAATGGTGCTGCCCAGGGTGAGGACGCCGCTGGCAGCGCGTCCTCCGCTTCCGGGGGCGGTCTTCGCCCGATGGGATGGACGTTCCGGCTCGCGGGACAAGCTCACCCGACGTCGCGCGCTCAGAATAATTTCCGTCGAGCGAGCAAGGTCGTCCAGGTACATCTGTTCCATCGCCTGCGCAAACGGTTCGTCTTCTGCCACCACATCGAGCTCCCAATTTCCAATCCAGCTTGCCAGGTTAAGATTAGTGGAACCCACGCGGGCCCAGCGGCCATCTGCCACTGCCGTCTTGGCGTGGAGCATCGGCCCATTCCACTCGAAGACTCGCACTCCCGCCTCGAGCAAAGGGCGGAAACCCGCGCGCGACAATGAGCCCACCAGGGGTACATCACTCGACCTGGGCACGAGCAAGCGCACGTCCACCCCGTCCAAAGCTGCGGCCCGGAGCGCCTGCACGTAGGCCGTGGTCCCCACAAAATAGGCATCCGTCAGCCAAATCGACCGCCGCGCGACCGCCGCGATAAGCTGGTCGAGCCGGTAAACACCTGCGACGCTCGGTGAGCTTGCGACGATTCGTAACGCCACATCACCGGCTGCGGCAATGGATTCACGGCTGCGTGGAAGTTCTTCGGCGGGCATCGGCGGCCCGCACACCGCCCAAATCTCGGCAAACGCCTGCTCCACGTCCGCCACCGCGGGTCCCTCGATCTCCACTCCGGTATCGCGCCACGGGTCAATCTCACGATCCGGAAAGCCCAGCCATCGGCGGTCAACACAAACTCCAGTGATAAAGCCGATACGGCTGTCTACCGACACCATCTTCCGGTGATCACGGCTGAGCCAGCCCAACGGACTATCGAGACGGGGAGGATTGAAACACCTGACCTCGACTCCAGACTCTCGCAGATTTCTCCAGAAACGCCGCGAAGTGCGGGCGCGCGACCCCATCCAATCATAGATGAGCCGGACCTGAACGCCTTCCCGAGCCTTGGCAGCCAGAAGGGTGCTGAATTGGCGTCCGGCGTCATCTTCATGAATGATGTAATTCTCGAACAGGATTTTCCGCTTCGCCGAACCGATGGCGTCAATCCAGGCAGCATAGTTCTCATTGGCGTCTTTGAGGATGCGTAGTCTGTTCCCCACAACCAGGGGCGCTCCTGCCGCGCGCGAGAAAGCCTGGCCGGCAAGGACACGAAGCGGCGAAATCAGGTCACGTTCTTCGCGATGGAGAAGTACACCACCCATTTGACTCGCGCCTTCGATGATCGCCGGCTTGCTTCCCGAAGGTTCAATTCAACGCTAGCCTGGCCGGCTCTATTATATTCGCTCCAGGACAGAGCATGGCAAATCCGGCCCTGAGCCATCCGGATAGGGCAACGGCCCGCGGATCCGAAATTGCTCGGCCCGCCAGCGAATGAGCACGAACACACTCCTGGAACAGCCAAACCGAACTGAATCATCTTCGGATCGTCTTGGGTCTTTGGAGGCCATCGCACGATTGCGGCTTGCTGGACACTCGGTCGGGTTGGAGGCATGGTCATTCTGTGGTTGCCCGCACCGTGGACGAAGAGAACGGAGAAGAAATTATTCGCATCATTTCCGCGCGCAAGGCGACGGCCCGCGAAAGGAGGATTTGTCAGCGCGAGCGCTGGAAGGCGGGCAAAGGAGATTGCCGCCCTGAAAGCATCGACCCTTCGGATCTCCCCGAGCTGATGGACGGGAAGGGCGCGGTGATAGGAAAGTTCTATCGCCCGATCAAAGAAACCGTTACGATCCGGCCCGATGCGGATGTCCTTGCCTGGCTTAGGGCGCAGGGCAAAGGCTACCGGATCCGGATCAATGGTAGACTCTGGGCGGCCATGTTGCGAAGCCGGACCCGTCGCGAGCGTGGTTGACCGATGAGTGGCGCCGACGCGCGCTTTTCAAAGTCTGAGGTTCTTAGTTCGGGAACCAACGAAGGACCGCAGAGTTTCTGGAAAGCGAAACTCTGCATTGCAAGCTCGTAATTTCTTGTTCTTTTAGCAAGCCTCTTTCTGACCACTGCGTAGAAGGCGCGTAAACAGCGCCTTTCTACACATAGATAACCGACCGGACGGGATGGTGTCAAACCCGCGTTGTTGGTTGCGGCCGAAGGCCGCGCTGTGCTACCCGCTAAAGGAGTTTCCTGGTGAGCCGTGGGGGAATCGAACCCTCAACCTACTGATTAAGAGTCAGTTGCTCTACCAATTGAGCTAACGGCCCGCAAACCAATTCAGATGACCCATTCGCCCGGATTCACTGGGCACTTGGCACATTCTAACATATTTTCCACGGGCGCAAGCCCCGCCGCACTAGCCCAACTTCCACGGTCGCCGGCGGGTTTTCGCCGGTTTTGGGAAGCAAGGCTCTTGTTTTCAATAACAGGCTCCGGCAAGTGCAAAATAGTGACGAATAGACGTGATAATATTCCTTGACATAG
>JBOGKI010000634.1:0-2780 GCA_050745605.1 Terriglobia bacterium
TTCTTAACACGTTCTTTACGCGCAGGGTGCTTAGACCCGCCGTGCCCGGTCACCTCCTTATACCGTGCCTCCTCACGATTGGAGCGCGGGACAGGGGTCGTAACGGCGGGGTTAAAATCCCTGGGTTCTACCGATTTCGGTTCTGAAGAGCGTCACTTCGTTTAATTGGAGAGAGGCATGAGCAAAATAGAAGCATCAACCAGCGTCGCAGAGATTGTGCGGCTCTGCCCTTCAGCCCGGAAGATCTTTGACCGGCACGGACTCAAAGGCTGTGGAGGTGAGAACGGCCCAGTCGAGCCTGTGGAGTTCTTTGCCCGTGTTCACCAGGCGGACCTGCAGGCGCTCCTCGAAGACCTTAACGCCGAGATCGAGAACCCTGCCAAGGATCCCTACGTTTATCACGAATCACTGGCTGATTATATCTACCGGCGTTTTTTCAAAGCCGCGATCGCCATCGTGCTCATTTTGGGAGGGCTGTGGGGTGTCATTGCCCTGGTGCAAATCTCGCTGGGCAAAGCACTGCTCCAGCCTCGCTTGCTTCCCGCAATCCATGCGCACGCTCACGCCATGATTTTCGGCTGGGTGGGGCTGTTTGTGATGGGCTTTGCCTACCAATCTTTCCCGCGCTTCAAATTCACAACTCTATGGCGGCCCGGCCTGGCGAATCTTACGCTTTACCTGATGCTCTTTGGCATCCTCGTCCGCGTAGGCGGCGACATGCTGCAGCACGGCACGCTTGCTCTGGGTCTCGGCTCCGCCTCTGCCGCGGCCGAAATCACCGCGATCATCCTCTTCATGGTCATTATCCTCAAGACCGCCCGCCAGTCCATGAGTCCTCGCAACCCGTATGAACTTTTCATTGTTGCGGCGCTCGGCTGGTTTCTGATCCAGGTGATTTTCAGCGGGTTCTTTTTCTTCGCGGAGGCAACGGCGGCAAACCTGCAAGAGACCGTCCTTCGCACTGCGCTGCTGGACGGTCCGCTGCGTGACGTACAGTTGCTCGGCTTCGCCGCGCTGATTATTGCGGGAGTGAGCCAGCGCTTTGTGCCGGTGGTCTATGGCCTCGGCCAGCCCAAACATGACCGCCAAAGGTTGATCTTCTGGCTGATGAACGGCAGCTTGGTGCTGGACGTGGCCAGCTTCGCGGCTTTGCTCACCACTGGCAATCCCTTCTTTGTTTTCACTCTCGAGCTCTCTTATCTGCTGATGGTAGCCTGGGCGGTGCTGCTGGTGATCCAGCTTCGCATCTTCATCCGTACCACGGAGCCGGACCGCAGTTGGAAGTTTATCCGTGCGGCCTACGTCTGGCTGCTTATTGCTATGATCATGATGCCCCTCTTACTGCCTTATGGCTCCTGGACCGGAGAGGGATTTTCTCATGCCTTTTGGGGCGCGCACGCGCACGCTTTCACCGTGGGATTTATCAGCATGATGATCCTAGCCGTATCTTCGCGCGTCGTGCCGATCCTTGCCGGAGTCGATTCGAAACAACTCACCTCACTATGGGGGCCATTCATTCTCCTGAATGTAGGCTGCGCTGGCCGGGTTATACTGGAGATTCTCACGGACTTGGCCCCTCGCATCGCGTATCCCTTGATCGGGATCACCGGCTTCGTGGAATTGGGCGCTCTGGCTTGGTGGGGGATCGGGTTGTGGCACGTGATGAATCTTTCGAAGACGCACCGGGCTAGCGTCCTAAGGATGCCCATGCCTCTCGGGGCGCAGTGACCTTCTCACAACCTTGAACGAGCCGCTCCCGATCCCGCTCACTGACCCGTGCCTTAACGATGTCCCTTATCACCCTCAGTCGCTCTCCACATCTCGCACTCCAGAGATCCATAGAGAGCATGACAGCATTGTGACCAGTTGCATTCAATGACTTTAGTCATGGATCGAATTCGCCACGCTTCACCAATCGCCGCTTTGGCTTCCCACCCGCCACGCGCTCATTCACCATCCTCAACCTCCGCTTTCAGGGCTTGGAGGTCTTGCAGAGTAACCTTTCGTCCATCCAGCCGGATGATGCCGATACTCTGAAGCCGCCCGAGGTTTCGCGACACCAATTCGCGGACCGTCCCGATTTGCGCCGCCAGTTCCTGATTCGTCGAGGGAAGGACAAACACGATGCCGCGCTCGGTCGCCTTTCCTCTGTCCTCCGCCAGGCGTAGAAGAAGCGCGGCCAGGCGATGACGCACGCTGGTGAAAGAAAGCTCGTTGATGAGATCCACCATCCTGCGCAGCCTCGATCCCACCACCTTCACAACCTTCAGCGCCACCTGCGGATGCGCAAGACAGAGCTCTTGAAAATCCTTCTTGCGGACGTGGAGGAGAATGGATTCGGTAAGAGCCGCCGCGGAGGCCGGATAATCACCGCCGTCAAAAACGGGCAATTCCGCTATGGAACCGCCGGCGCCCTCGATGGTGAGAATCTGTTCGCGGCCGTTGGGCGAAACCCTGAAAATCTTGACCTGCCCCGACTCAATTACATACAGACCCTCGCAAGGGTCCCCCTCAACGAAAATCGACTGGCCGGACGTGTAATGCAGCGACACGGCGCGATCCAGAAGAAAATTCAGCTCCGTCTCGGAGAGATCTCTAAAAAGCGGGACATGCTTCAGAGAAACAGGGCGGCCGGTCACCATAGTTGAGTATTGTCACTACTGTCCGGTTGTTGAAATAGAGATTTCTGGTAACTCTCTGTGTTTAAATTATGTTAGAAGCCAACGAGCGCAAAATCGACTTCAATCTGCGAGTATGCTTTAGCCATTCCCGACCAAAGA
>JBOGKI010000635.1:0-2777 GCA_050745605.1 Terriglobia bacterium
CAACAGCGCTAATAGTATATTGCCTTCATGATGGGCTTGAATTTTCTAAGGAGGGTTTTCGTATGAACCGCAATGGTATTTCCCGCCGCGATTTTATTCGTACTTCCGCCGGCGCAGGGATCACGCTCGCCGCGCCGCCTTTGCTTCTGGAGCCCCGTGAACTTCGCGCTTCACCGGGTCCAGCTTCGCCCAGTGACACCGTCCGCTTCGGTATGATCGGCATCGGCATGGAAGGTACCGGCGTCTTATCAACCTCCATCGGCATTCCGGGCGTTGCGTGCGTGGCGGCGTGCGACCTCTACGACGGGCGGCACACGCTTGCCAATCAGATCATCAGCGGAGCAACCGGGAAGACTGTGCCCACCACCCGTCGCTATCAGGACCTGCTCGACAACAAGGACATTGACTGCGTGGTGGTAGCGGTGCCGGATCACTGGCATTGCAAGATCATTGTGGACGGTTGCAGCGCCGGCAAGGACGTTTATTGCGAAAAGCCCATGACTCACAAAGTGGAAGAGGGCTTCGAGATTATCAACGCCGCTAGACAACACAACCGCATTGTGCAGATCGGCAGCCAGCGCCGCAGCTCCATCGGCTTTGCCAAGGCCAAAGAACTGGTCGCGCAGGGCGCGATCGGCGACGTTTATTATGCGGAGGGAATTCTGGGCCGGAGCGATCCTTGCGGCGCGTGGGTGTATCCTCCGCCGCCAGACCTTTCACCCCAAAATCTCGACTGGGAGACATGGCTGGGCGACGCCCCTAAGCGGCCATTCGATCCCATACGTTTCGCGCGATGGCGCGCGTACAAGGACTATGGCGAAGGCCTGCCTGGCGACCTTTACGTCCACTCACTCACCGGAATCCATACGGCCATGGGGGTTGATGCGCCACCCGAGCGCGCGCAAGCCACCGGCGGGCTGTTCCAGTGGAAGGATGGCCGAGATTATCCGGACCTGCAGGTCACGTTCTACGACTATCCCAGCTTCCGCGTCGCCATTCTGATGACGCTCAACACCGATGAGCCGGAGGTCACGCGGTTCCTCGGCACTCGCGGCATTATTGAGGTGTTTGGGGAGGGCGATCATCTCACCGTGGCGCCCCAGGACGGCAAAGACCAGGAGCCTTGCTACTACACTTCGAGCTATCCCGAAAAGATGCGGGCCGCCTATGACAAGGCTTGGCACGAGAAGAATGATCCCAAGCTCGGCACGTCCAAATTAGTCCAGGGCGAGACCTACCAATATCCCAACGGATACAGCGAGTTCCGTGAGCATTTGTGGCACTTCTTCCAGTCCGTCCGAACGCGACAGCCCTCGGTGGAAGATCCGGTGTTCGGCAACAGCACGGCCATCGGTTGCCACATGGCCAACTATTCCTATTTCCAGAAAACGGCTGCCATCTGGGACGAAAATGAGAGGAAAATCAACAGCAAGTAATTGCGGACAACACTCTGCTCCTCGTCATCCTGGTCACGCGCGGACAAGCCCACGGCCAAATCACAAGACGAATTGACCGTGGCTACGTCTACTCAAAGTTGGTGAGGTCTTTCACCGTCCTGCCGTCGAGGCGCTTCAATACATCCACTAAAAGGCTCACCGCGTTGTCAAAGTCGGACCGCGCAATGATGCCGGTGTTGGCGTGAGTGTAGCGTGTCGGCACCACAAAATTGATCACGGGCACGCCGTTTGCCGACCTCTGAATGTTGGCCGCGTCCTCTCCATATCGCACCACCAAGTCGGTTTGCAGCGGACTACGGTGGGACGAAGCGGTGTCCTGAAAAAGCTCGAACAATTTGGTGTTGGGGATGACGGAGCCGTCGTAGGCAAAAACGGCGGGTCCGGCGCCGAGCTTTTCTTCCGCTTGATCGGCGTTGGTGCCGGGGTAATCAGCGGCAATGCCCACTTCCAGGGCAATCCCCACATCGGGTTTGATCTCATGGGTGGCGGTGATGGCGCCGCGCATCCCCAATTCTTCCTGCACGGTTCCGGCGAAATAGAGGGTGTTGGGAGTTGTCACGCCTTCCTGGCGGAGTTGCTTCAAGGCTTCAATCTCAATGAGCAGACCCACGCGGTCATCCCAGGCTTTGGCCGCGTAGCGTTGGTTGGCGAGAACGGTGAATGAGCTTGCCGGCGCAATCCCATCTCCCGGGCGGATGCCCAGGGCTTCGGCGTCGGACTTGGAGCGCGCCCCGGCGTCGAGAAAAATGTTCAGTGGATCGACCGACCACTTCACGTCGTCCGGGCTGGCGATGTGCGCGTCCTCGGTCCCGCTCACCGCCGGGATGGGACCTTTGCGAGTCAGTATGGTCCATCGCTGATCGACCATATTTGTGCCCAGCCAGCCGCCCAGCCGCTGCACTTTGATGTAGCCTTCGGGAGTAATGGATCGCACCATCAGGCCGACTTCATCCAGGTGCGCGTCAATCATGATGCGCGGCGCCGCCGCGGTGCCGGGAACCTGGGCGATGACGGACCCGAGGCCATCCGTCGAGACTTCCGCGCCGGCATTTCGCATCTCCCGCTCGAAGAGGGTCCGCACCGCACCCTCGAAGCCGGATGGACCGTTGGCGTTGGTGAATTCCCGCATGAGCTGGATCACCGCATCGTTTTGTTGGGCGCGTGCCGCCGCAGTGAACAGCAACACCATCCCCGCGCAAAGAACGATTTTTCCTCGCATGATTTCAACCTCCTCCGGATAATAATCCGAACGCGATAAACTTTGTGACATCGCGCTGTAGCGGCGCTCTGTGAGCGCCGTCCAGACCGGCGGTCATAGAC
>JBOGKI010000636.1:0-2771 GCA_050745605.1 Terriglobia bacterium
GTCGAGGACACCTTTGCCAAAAGGCGCATGCGTGCTGGTCTCGTTGTTATGAAGCGTGCCGTCAGCGTCGATCAGGTGCACATGGCCGATTTTACCGCGCAGGCGGGTGAGAAGTTCCAAAGCGCCGCCAGGCAGAGTCTCTTTCTGACCGGGCTGCCGTGCTCCCATGGCCGCACAAGTATGGGCGTGACAAGTGTCATAAAGGACCCGAAAGTTATCGTGGGCCACATCATCCGTAAGTCGAATAATCTCGGAGGGTTTGTTAAAAGCGAAACCTGGTTCAAACTCCCAAACCACCCGGATGCCACGATCGGCGGCCTTCTGCGCGCCCTCCCGGAAAGTTGTCACAAGCCGGTCCCAACCCAGCTTGGGGTCCAGTTTCTCTCTTTCGAAGACGTCAGGCGGGCTGACGCTATCGACGCGGATGCAATCAATTCCCAAGTCCGTGGCAAATTCCAGATTTTGTTCGAACGCCGCCATCCATTTCGAATGATCCGCCTGGGGGATTATCGGATAGGACCATAAGTCGGCAGATATCCCCGAGAACGCCAAACCTTGACCCGTGACTCTTTTTTTCAACTCGGACCGCTTGGCCTTGGTGTCAAACTGGGCGGGGTGCGGGTGCGGGAGAAATGCTCCAAGCTCGACCCCATCGAAGCGCAGGCGTCCCAGCTCGGAGACCACCGTCTCGAAAGGAACCGGATGATCTTTGTACGGGCCAAAGCAATAAGCCCAACTACCGATAGAAAGCCGGACCGAATTCATGTCGAACCTCCTCTTCTATTGGTTGAACCATAAGGACCTGCCATTGTAATACAGATTGCCACGCTTTCGCCGGCTTCTAAAGGCTTGACACCGCGTTGCCCCGACGCCTAGGATGGGGCCTTTGATTGGCTCGACCAATAAATGCGCGGGGTGAGGTGGGGAGACAACTGATGAGTGTCCGATGGAGAGAATGGCGCTTGGCGTCCGGTGGATTGCGCCACCGCCAAGAGTTGGGATGGGGCGAGCCGTCGCCCGTCTGTTCGGACATCGCTGTGTGCCGCCGCTCTGCATGGAGGAATCTAGGGACAACCATCCTATCTCTGGTTTTGGGCGCCGTCGCCCTTTGGGCACAAAATTCACCCGGGCTTTCATCGACCCTGGTGGAAGGTAAGAAGGTCTTTTCCCAACATTGTGCCGCCTGTCACGGAGATAACGCCCAGGGCGCCGACCAAGGACCAGCGCTGGCCGGGAGCCGCTGGCTTCGGAGCCGCTCCATCCAGCAGTTACGCGATGTGATCCACGGTGGAATTCCAGACTCGGGTATGCCCGCCTTCGATCTTCCGCCTGATGAAGTCGCGGCGGTTGCGGCATTCGTTCACTCGCTTAATGCGCCAGCCGCGGAGAGCATCATTTCCGGCAACCCGGAGGCAGGACAGCGATTTTTCCTCGGGAAAGGCCGTTGTGGCTCCTGCCATATGATTCAGGGCTTGGGATCGCCCATTGGACCCGACCTGTCGGATGTTGGGCGCGAAATGACCGTGGATGAGATCCGGGACGAGCTGCTCGATCCGGGCGCCCACATCACGCCGGGCTATGAACTCGTGACCGTCGAGTTGCGGGACGGGCGAACCCTTCGCGGCTTCGCCAGAAATCGCGGCAATTTCGATCTTCAGTTGCAAGATCTGCAAGGAGAGTTTCATCTGCTTCAAAAGAATCAGATTGCGGCCATCCAGGAAGGGAAGGATTCGCTCATGCCGCCCGTCGAAGGCAGTCCGGACGAAATACAGAACGTGATTGCCTATCTGAGCGGCCTGGCGGGCGTCAAGCCCGGAGCCACGGTTCCCGCAGGACCGCCGCAGCGCGCTGGCATCAGCTTCTCCCAAATCTTGAATCCCAAACCGGGCGATTGGCCGACTTACAACGGAAATCTGAGCGGGAATCGCTACAGCGAACTCAAACAGATTGACACCACGAACGCCAACCAGCTTGTTGCGAAGTGGATATTTTCGATTCCTCACTTCGGGCTGGAAGTCACACCCATCGTTACGGACGGCGTGATGTATGTGACGGGGCCGAATCAGGCGTTCGCGCTCGATGCACTGACCGGCCACCGCATCTGGGTGTACTCGCGTCCGCCCAGCCCGGGTCTTACCGGAGACGCCGCTGTGGGTACGAATCGCGGTGTGGCGATCCTCGGCGACAAGGTTTTCATGGTGACCGACAATGCTCATCTGCTGGCGTTGAATCGCGTCACGGGGCGGCTGGTGTGGGAGGCGGTGCTGCCGGATGAGCCGATGCATTACGGAGGGACCTCGGCGCCCTTGATCGTAAACGATTTGGTGATCATCGGCGTTTCGGGCGCCGACGAGGGAATCCGGGGCTTTATCTCGGCGTACAAGGCTGCCACGGGTGAACGGGTGTGGCGGACTTGGACTGTTCCGAAAAAGGGAGAACCCGGGGCCAACACCTGGGGTGGAAATCCCTTGGCCAGGGGCGGTGGCTCGACATGGCTGACCGGAACCTACGACCCTGAGACCGACACTCTTTTCTGGCCGACCGGCAACCCTTTTCCCGATGGCGACGGTCGCAATAGACCCGGGGACAACCTCTACACCGATTGTATTCTGGCCCTGAATCCCGCCACCGGGAAGTTGAAGTGGTATTACCAGTTCACACCGCATGACGTGCGCGACTGGGATGCCACCGAGCCTCCGGTGTTGGTGGATACTCGCTATCGGGGAAAGAACCGGAAGCTTCTGCTTCATGCGGACCGCAATGGTTTCTTT
>JBOGKI010000637.1:0-2763 GCA_050745605.1 Terriglobia bacterium
CTGGCAGCGTTGCACCGCCAACGGTCCTGCGGGCGACTGCGGCGACACGGTGGCCAGCCTGATGTTTTCCAAATCCTCGGATGGCGGGCTCACTTGGTCTACGGCGGTCAAAATGGCCAGCGCCAAGCTGGCTCCGGATGCCTGCTTCTGCGGGTTCTACGGAAGCCTTCCCAACACCAACGAGCGCGTGAGCAATATTCCGGTGATCGGAATCGACAACAGCACGGGCAGTTTCTCAGGACACCTCTACGTCGCTTTTTACAAGTGGAATGGAACCAACCTGAAAGTTGCCGTCATCACTTCCACCGATGGTGGCGCGACCTGGAACAAGGGAGTGCCCGTGGCGCCCAAAAGCGCTGCCAATGACGAATTCTTCCCATGGCTTTCCGTCAGCAGCACCGGGCTTGTGGGTGTTACCTGGCTTGACCGCCGGAATGACCCCTCCAATATCAACTACCAGGCCTTCAGCGCCCTCTCCAGCACCGGGGGCACCCGTTTCGCATCGAACCGGGCTCTTACCCCGAACCTGTCGAATCCGTTCAACGATGGGTTTGGCGGGTCCTTCATGGGCGACTATACCGGCAACAGTTGGCTGGCAAACGGGAAAGCCCTGTTTGGAGCATGGACCGACACCAGCAATGGGGTTGACGGCCAGGATGAGGTCGGCGCCCTCGTAAGGTAATGAAACCGTCTGGGATTGCCCACATGCGATCCCCGATGGATTTGAAGTCGAAGAAGAACAAGGGCGCTTTACATGTTCCGGGCACGCCGTTTGACGGTGAACGCACGGCAGCGTAGAGCGCCCTTTTTGTTTCTCGTCCCAAAGCGGGTAACGCAGAGTTGCGTTTTCCAGAAACACCGCGGCTGGTTGCGCCGTGCCATTGCCAAGACCGCAGAGTTTGAAGAGCACAAACTCCGCGCACCCTGTTATGATTACGGCTTCGCACGCTACGGATGCCAACTTCAAAAGTTGCGATGGAGGCATGGGATGGGCGCGACGACGTTGGGCGTGATCATTGGCAATCGAGGATTTTTCCCTGCCGCTCTGGCGCGGGATGGCCGCCAGGAAATTCTGCGAGTCCTCGCGGAGCAGGGTTTCAAGACCGTGTGCCTGGGCGAGGAAGAAACGAAGTTTGGAGTTGTGGAAACGCTGCAAGACGCGCGGAAGTGCGCGGACCTTTTCAAGCAACGCCGCGACGAGATCGATGGAATTCTGGTGAGCCTGCCGAATTTTGGCGATGAAAGGGGTATTGCCAATACGCTCCGCTTCGCCGGCCTCAACGTCCCGGTTCTGATCCAGGCCTTTCCCGACGAGCCTCACCACATGCTGATGGGCGGCCGGCGCGACAGCTTCTGCGGAAAGATTTCAGCGTGCAACAACCTGTGGCAATACGGGATTCACTACACCCTGACCGCGCAGCACACCGTGCCGCCGGCGTCTGAAGCTTTCAAGAACGATCTGGCGTCGTTTGCTGCCACCTGCCGGGTGGTGAAAGGATTGAAGCAGGTGCGGGTGGGAGTGCTGGGCGCGCGCCCCGCGGCATTCAACACCGTGCGCTTCAGCGAAAAGCTGATGGAGCATGCGGGAATCACCGTGGAGACGCTGGACCTGTCTGAAGTCTTCGGGCGGATTGCGCGGTTGAAAGATGATGATGAAAACGTCCAGGCCAAGCTCGCCACCATTCACCAGTATGTCGGGACGCGAGGCATTCCCGGGCCCTCGCTCGTCAAGATGGGCAAGTTTGGCGTGGTGGTGGACGCCTGGGTGAAGGAGAACGAGCTGGCGGGAACTTCCGTCCAATGCTGGACGGCGATGGAAGAATTTTTCGGGGTCGTCCCGTGCACGCTGATGAGCATGATGTCCAACAACCTGCTTCCCAGCGCCTGCGAGACTGACATGATCGGCATGATCGGCATGTACATCCTGCAGCTTGCCTCGCAAACCCCCAGCGCCATCGTGGATTGGAACAACAACTACGGCGAGGATCCGGACAAGGCGGTGATCTTCCATTGCTCCAATCTGCCCAAGCACTTCTTTGAAGATTTCAAGATGGACTTTCAGGAGATTATTGCCGGGTCGGTGGGCAAGGACAACACGTTTGGAACCGTGGTGGGAAGGCTCAAGGCCGGGCCCATCACCTATTGCCGCGTCAGCACCGATGACTTGCACGGCCAATTGCGGGCCTATGTGGGCGAGGGCGAAACGACGGCCGACAAACTGGAGAGCTTTGGCGGATATGGCGTGGTGCGCATTCCCGGCCTGCAAAGCCTGATGCAATACGTTTGTAAGAATGGGTACGAACATCACGTGTCCGTCAATCGCAGCCACTTCGGACCGGCCATTGCCGAGGCTCTGAAGAATTACAAAGGTTGGGAAGTGTACCATCACGGCGGGGCGTAGCAGGCTGCGGGAATTCACTCCGCATAAAAGGCAAAAGGCGGGAACCCATCCCGCCTCAGCCAAGACATTTTGTATCCGTCAACAAATGGAACTGGTTCGTTCAGTGCCTTCCGCCTCCACCGTGGGAACCGCCGCCGCCGCGTGAAGCTCCACCGCCGCCGCCGCGCGAAGCTCCACCACCACCGCCGCGTGAACCGCCGCCCCCACCATGGTAGCCTCCGCCTCCGCCGCCGCGAGAGTATCCTCCGCCACGGGGTGCGCCGCCACCGTAATTCCGGGACGGGGCCGGGGCGCGATAGGAGCCGCGCGATCCACCCCAACCGTAGCTCGGCGCAGAGCGAGGCGCGACAATGGGTTTGCGG
>JBOGKI010000638.1:0-2755 GCA_050745605.1 Terriglobia bacterium
AGGTTGAATCGGACCGCCATTGGTAAATGCCTCCGCCCGCGACGGGAATCGCATTCCACGTTGGATTTCCCTCCCACACGTCTCCGTACACCTTCTTGAACATTTCGGGACTCACGGAGCGGCGCATGGTCTCCCGAATCTCGTCCTGGCCGGGCCAGATCTCACGAAGGAATACGGGCTTGCCTGTTGAATCGTTGCCGAGCGGTTCAGTGGCCAAATCTTTGTCCACCGTTCCCGCCAGCGCGTAGGCCACCACCAGGGGCGGCGACGCCAGATAATTGGCTTTGACCAGAGGATGGATACGGCCTTCAAAATTGCGGTTCCCGGAAAGGACCGCCGCGGCAACAAGCTGATTTTCAGTCACCGCCTTCCCCACGGCTTCGGGCAACGGACCGCTGTTGCCGATGCAAGTGGTACAACCATATCCCACGATGTCGAAGCCCAGTTTCTCCAGGCTCGGCAGCAGCCCCGAATCCTCAAGATAATCCCTCACCACCTTTGAACCCGGCGCCATGCTGGTCTTCACATAGGGCGGCACGTGCAGCCCGCGTTCCACCGCCTTCTTAGCCAGCAGTCCGGCGCCGATCATCACTGAGGGATTCGAGGTGTTGGTGCAGGAAGTGATGGCCGCAATCACCACGGCGCCATGAGAAATGCTGGCCTGGGAGCCATTGAAGCCCACTGTTGCACGGCGCGCGAGCGACTCCGCAGCCAGCCCGAAGCCACGGTCCTTCACCGGAGCCGTCAAGGCCTCTTCAAACGCCTGTTTCATGCCGGAAAGTGGGATGCGATCCTGCGGGCGCTTGGGTCCCGCCAGGCTGGACTCCACGGTCGAAAGGTCCAGTTCCAGAGCGTCGGAGTACTCCGCCTCAGGGCTCGAATCGGTGCGAAAGAGTCCCTGCTCCTTGGTGTACCGCTCGACGCGATCCACCTCCTCCGGCGTTCGTCCCGTCATGCGCAGATAAACCAGAGTTTCATCATCCACCGGGAAAAAGCCCATGGTGGCGCCATATTCGGGCGACATGTTGCCGATGGTGGCACGGTCCGGAAGCGCGATTTGCGAAAGGCCGCTACCGTAAAACTCCACGAACTTTTCCACCACGCCTTTCCGGCGCAGCATCTCCGTCACGGTCAGCACCAGGTCGGTGGCGGTTACGCCTTCGCGCAAGCGCCCGTGCAGCTTGAACCCCACCACTTGCGGCGTGATCAAGTAATAGGGCTGGCCCAGCATGGCAGCTTCCGCTTCGATGCCTCCCACGCCCCAGCCGAGCACGCCGAGTCCGTTAATCATGGTGGTGTGGGAATCCGTTCCCACCAGACTATCCGGGTAGACCTGCCATTCACCGTTCTGCTGGCTCGCCAGCACCACTTTGGCCAGATATTCCAGGTTAACCTGGTGCACGATGCCCGTGGCGGGAGGCACGACGCGAAAATTTTTGAAGGCCTTCTGGCCCCATCGTAGGAATTCATATCGCTCGCGGTTGCGTTTGAATTCGATTTCCGAATTCCTTTGCAATGCCGTCGGCATTCCGAAGAAATCCACCTGCACCGAGTGGTCAATCACCAGATCCACAGGCTGCAGCGGATTGATGCGCTCGGGATCGCCGCCCAGCCGCTTCACAGCGGAGCGCATAGCCGCGAGGTCCACCACCGCGGGAACGCCCGTGAAATCCTGCAGGATGACGCGGGCCGGCTTGAAGGGGACCTCGGACTGCCCGGTTGACTTGGCATTCCAGCCTGCCAACGCCCGAACGTTCTCCTCTGTGATGGCTTCGCCATCTAGGTTTCGCACCAGGGACTCCAGCAGAACCTTGATGGAATACGGCAGCTTTGAAATCCCACCCAAGCCGGCCTTTTCCAACCGGTCCAACCGGTACATGGTGGCTTCGCCATGCGCAGTTTTAAAGGAAGCGCAACATGAAAAAGGATCTTGTTTGGCAGTTGTCACGAAAGGTTCACCTCAGTCAGGAATGAACAAACATTCGGGGCTACACTCAATCTTACAACAATTCCGCGGAAAGGAGTTGGTAGCCACAGCACGGCTCTTGTACTGGGGGGGTTCGCGCGCCAAGCCAGGACGGCGCGAAACATCGCGAAGCTCCTGCGGGCGCAGCAAGCAGCGCCCCTACGTCCATCCGGCGCCCTTTGGGTTACATTCGGACTCCGAAGAGCCGTGGCCCTTTCGGTTCCCATGAAAACGAGTCATAATAGTTCCAAGGGTAGGGGTAAGTAACCCGAGGCAAGCGCCAACGGGCGAGGCTGCAATTGCCGGACTAACTTCCCATCCTCTTGCCTGTGGCTGTTGACTTGGCACACGGGTGGAGTCTCTTGCGACTCCGCCTCTCAGCTTCCCGACCAAGAAGCCTGGGCACAGGACTTGTCGCCGGCCCGCCTTGTCTGGCGCTGGCGCCGAAGGGACCAACCATGAACGAACCAGAAACCATTCCCGCAAAAATCGATCCCGGAGCAGGCGAAGAGATATCTCCGAACTATCCCGCCGATGATGGAACGGCGGCGGCCGTCCGGGAACCTGCGTGGCTGCAGGCCCGGCAACTGGCGCTGAAGCAACTCGATAAGCTCGTGGCGCTCGAACCCAAAGTGCTTCGGGGCAATCGTCGGGAAGCGGTTCATGCCCTGCGCGTGGCCAGCCGGCGACTCCAGGAAGAATTGGACCTGATTTATGCCAAGCCCCGTCCGCCGGAAATCCGCCGGCTGCGCAGGAAGATCCGGCGTTGCCGCGGCCTTCTCTCCGATC
>JBOGKI010000639.1:0-2755 GCA_050745605.1 Terriglobia bacterium
ACGTAAGCCTGGCCGGTGTAAGGCTCGATCACGGGTACGCGAACGGCCGTCAGAATCTCATCCGCCGCGAGCGCCGTGGTCATGAGATCCACGAAATAATCTGCAGCTTTGATCCACCGTGATCCGCGCGAGCTGCGGGCTCCGATCTCAGCTTCAAGAGCCAGAATGGCAGCGGGCCAATCTGCGGCCGGATCAGCATGGGCCAGGCTGCCGCCGATGGTGCCCTTGTTCCGAACTTGCACGTCACCAATCTCGGCGGCAGTTTCCGGCATCAACGGACAACGGGTTTTCAGAAGGCCGGACGATTCAATGGCGTGGTGCGTAACCAGCGCCCCTATCTCGATCCGGCCCTCCACCTCGCGGATGTTGCGCAGCTCTTCGATGGCGCTGATGTCGATCAGGTGTTTCGGGCTGGCCAGACGCAGCTTCATCATCGGGATCAGGCTGTGTCCGCCAGCCACAACCTTTCCGTCCGCGCCGGTCTCCTGCATCGTCCGCCAAGCCGCTTCGAGCGTAGCAGGATTGTGGTATTCAAAAGGTTCAGGAATCATGAAACCCTCCTTGTGCCGCAGCGCGCTCTTCCACCCCCGAAGGCCGGCAAGATGCCGGCGTTACGAACCCGAAGGCTGATTCAATATTCTCCAGATTTTTTCCGGCTTCAACGGCATATCAACGTGCCGCACCCCGTGCTGGCGCAGCGCGTCCACCACGGCGTTCACGACGGCGGGAGTCGAGCCAATGGTGCCGGCTTCGCCCACGCCTTTGACGCCCAGTGGATTCACCGGCGTTTTCGTCTCCATGCTCGCTGTTTCGAACCAGGGGAAGTGGTGGGCCTTGGGGATGGCGTAATCCATCAGCGTACCGGTGATGAGCTGTCCGTTCTCATCATAAACATGGTCTTCCCACAGCGCCTGGCCGATGCCTTGCGCCAGGCCACCATGAATCTGGCCATCCACCAGCATCGGATTCAGCACGCGGCCGCAATCATCGACGGCGTAGTAGTTGCGCAGTGTTACCTCACCCGTTTCCGCGTCAATTTCCACCACCGCCAGATGCGCGCCGAACGGAAAGGTGTAATTGGACGGCTCGAAAACAGCTTGTTCTGCCAGCCCGGGTTCGATCCCGGGCGGAAGCTGCTTGGCGAAAATCGCCTCCGCGACGATATCTCCAAATGCAACCGCTTTCGAACCGTCCTTGGTCTGAATTTTCCCGCCCCTAAAGACCAATTCGCCGGGCTTCACTTCCAGCTTATGTGCGGCGATGCGAGCCATCTTCTTCTTCACTTTCTCGACGGCATTGTGGATTGCTGTTCCACCGACTGCCGTGGTGCGGCTGCCAAAAGTCCCAATTCCCATGGGGACCATGCCGGTGTCACCGTGGTAGACAGTTACGTCATCGTAGGGAATGCCAAACCCTTCCGCCACAATCTGAGCGAAGGTGGTTTCCTCGCCCTGTCCATGGGGAGAAGTACCGCTCAGCACCGTCACTTTCCCGGTGGGATCGACGCGTACCGATCCGAATTCCCAGCCGCCGGCGGGCATGCGACTCGATGGCCCCATGGCGCAAATCTCCACGTAAGTTGAAAGCCCTAGGCCCAGATATTTGCCCTTCTTCTGCAGTTTGTCCTGCTCCCGCCGCAGCTTGGAGTAGCCGGAGATCTTCAGAAGCTTCTTGAGCGTCTTCTGGTAATTGGCCGTGTCGTAGGTAACGCCGGTGGGCAGCGCCAGAGGAAATTCCTTGGGCTGCGGGAAATTCCTCATGCGGAATTCGGCCGGGTCCATATGCATTTCGCGAGCCGCAATGTCCATGATGCGCTCAATGATATAAGTGGCTTCCGGCCGACCGGCGCCGCGATAAGCGTCGGTCGCCATCTTGTTGGTAAACACTCCCGTGGTCTCCACGAACACGTTGGGAATGTTGTAGCAACCCAGAATCATTAAAGCCGTGAGCGTGGGAATGGCCGGTGTCAGAAGCTGGTGATAGGCGCCAAGATCGGCGATGATCCAGCATTTCAGGCCCACCACTTTGCCATCCGGGCGAACGTAGATCTCAACGTTATTGATCTGGTCGCGGCCGTGGATGGTGGCCAGCATATTTTCGCGACGGCCTTCGATCCATTTCACCGGCTTGCCCAACCGGCGCGACGCATAGCACGCCACGCCTTCCTCGCCGTAAACGTTCAGCTTGGCGCCGAAGCCGCCACCCACCTCGGGGGCAATCACGCGGCAACGCGCCTCATCAACGCCGGTCATGATGGCAAGCTGGGTTTTGAGGATGTGAGGAATCTGCGTGGAAGACCACACCGTCAGCGTGTCCTCGCCCGGCGAGTAACTGGCAATGACGCCGCGCGTCTCCATGGAAGCGGGCGCCAGGCGCTGGTTCACCAGGCGCTGCTTCACCACCTTCAGGCTGGTGTCAGCCTCAATCGCCTTCCAATCTCCGCCTTCGAGCTTCGCCACAAAGGCAATGTTGTCGCCCAACTTCTCATGCACCCGGGCCGAGCCCGGTTCGATGGCTTTTTCCGGATTCACGATGACCGGAAGAGGCTCATAGTCGACTTCAATTTTCTCGGATGCGTCACGCGCCAGATACCGGTCCGTGGCAATCACCGCGGCTACGGGTTCACCCGCATAGCGAACTTCATCAATCGCCAGGCACGGGTGGTCCGGCACTTTTAATCCTTCGATGCCCGCGGCGCACGGTACCAGGCCCAGCTTTCCTTTCAAATCGGCGCCCGTCAGCACGGCTACCACGC
>JBOGKI010000640.1:0-2752 GCA_050745605.1 Terriglobia bacterium
TCACATTTTCGGCTCGGAAGAATTGAGCGCGTGGGCTCCGGCGGTGCGCGAGCTTGTTCCCCAGCCCTATGCCG
Organism: Terriglobia bacterium; assembly: GCA_050745605.1. Classification (GTDB taxonomy): domain Bacteria; phylum Acidobacteriota; class Terriglobia; order UBA7540; family UBA7540; genus CALCEB01. The sequence continues at coordinate 75 of JBOGKI010000640.1, forward strand.
CTCTGAACGCCGAGGAGGCTGCCGGGCTTGGGGTGATCGAAGGCCAGTCCGTAAAGATCAGCGCGGATGGAACAAGCTTCGAATTGCCGTTGCAGATTGCCAAGGAACTTCCGAAAGGGGTTGTGGGCTTGCCGATGGGCTTGCCGGACTTCCGGGAGCCGTTGATGCCGGCGTGGGTCAGCATCTCTCGAGCCTCATGAACCATCTTCACGATATCATCATTCCGGTCATCATTGTGGTGGGCGTGCTGTTCGTTGCTCTGAACATTGCGGCCAGCCTCATCTGGGTGGAGCGCCGGCTGCTCGCCGTCTGGCAGGACCGTTATGGCCCGAATCGCGTCGGACCCTTCGGGCTGCTTCAAGTCGTGGCTGACACCATCAAGTTGCTTTGGAAAGAAGATTGGATTCCGCCGTTTGCCGACAAGGGCGTTTTTGTGATCGCTCCGGCCATCGTCATGGTGACGGTCCTGATGTCTTTCGTGGTCCTGCCGGTGACCCGGGAAATCGTCATCACCAATCTGAATATCGGGCTTCTTTTTGTTCTGGCCATGTCTTCGATCGGCGTCTACAGCGTCGTCCTGGGCGGGTGGGCCTCAGACAACAAGTATGCGTTACTGGGCGGCTTGCGGGCATCGGCTCAGATGATTAGCTACGAAGTTTTCATGGGCCTGTCGTTGATGGGCGTCGTGCTGCTCACCGGCTCGTTCAGCTTGACGGATATCGTTCTCGCCCAGCGCCACATGTGGTTTGTCATCCCCCAGTTCCTGGGCTTTGTGCTCTTCCTGATTGCCGGCATTGCGGAAACGCGGCGCCTGCCCTTCGACCTGCCGGAGGCTGAAAGCGAGCTGGTGGCCGGATTCCACTCCGAGTATTCGGGTATGAAGTTCGGGATGTTCTTTGTGGGTGAATATCTGGGGATCACCTTGATTTCGGCGCTGATCGCGGTTCTCTTCTTTGGTGGCTGGCTCGGTCCCTTTTTGCCACCCATGGTCTGGCTTCTGATCAAAATGTTCTTTTTCATCGGTTTCTTTATTTTTCTCCGGGCGGCGCTGCCGCGGCCACGCTTCGATCAACTGATGTCCTGGGGATGGAAGATTATGCTGCCCTTGGCGCTGGCCAACCTGCTGGTGACGGGCGCCATCGTGCTGGCCATTCAGAAGTGAGAGTCTGCTCCGGTTGTGGCCGGGGCGGGCGGGAGTCTCGATTGTGCTGAGCCTGCTTAGGACTTTTTGGGAAATTCTCCGGCATACGTTCCGGCGCCGGGTCACGGTGCAATACCCGGATGAGAAGCCGTACCTTGCGCCCCGCTGGCGTGGGCGGATTATCCTTTCGCGCGACCCGGATGGTGGGGAACGCTGTGTGGCCTGTTACTTGTGCGCCGCCGCCTGTCCGGTCGATTGTATCGCGCTGCAGGCCACCGAGGATCAGCATGGCCGGCGCTATCCCGAGTTTTTCCGGATCAATTTCTCGCGCTGTATTTTCTGCGGCTTCTGTGAGGAAGCTTGTCCGACTTATGCCATTCAGCTCACCCCGGATTTCGAAATGGGGGAATACAACCGCCAGAACCTGGTTTACGAAAAAGAGCAGTTGATGATCGACGGACCCGGCAAGTATCCGGGTTACAATTTTTGGCGCGTCGCCGGCGTCGAGATTGGCGGCAAGGACAAGGGCGAGGCCGAACGCGAGGACCCGCCCACCGACGTGCGGACCATACTGCCTTAGTTCTGACTAACATGGATTGGCTATTTTATCTTTCGGCTGCGGTGGCGATTGCCGCCACCCTCATGATGCTGACGCGGGTCAACGCCGTGCACGCGCTCTTGTATCTGATCGTCTCGCTGCTGGCGGTGGCGGTCGTCTTTTATGTGATCGGCGCGCCTTTCGTAGCGGCCCTGGAAGTCATTGTTTATGCCGGGGCCATCATGGTGCTTTTCGTCTTTGTGATGATGCTTCTCAACCTCGGCCGCCGCGCCGTCGAGCTTGAGAAGTCGTGGCTGAATTCCAGGATGTGGGTGGGTCCCGTCATTCTCGCCATCATTCTGACGGGTGAAGTGATCTACCTGCTTTCGGGACGAGAAGTTAGCGGCGCGATGGCTAACGTGGTGAGCCCCAAACAAGTGGGCATGGCCATGTATGGACCCTACCTCCTCGGCGTCGAGCTCGCTTCGATGCTTCTGCTCGGCGGCCTGGTCGGAGCGTATCACCTCGGTTACGAGAAACGCAAGAAGCTGGAGACCACGAATCATGACATCCGTACCGGTAGCACAGGGGCTGATTCTGGCGGGAATCTTGTTCGCGCTGGGAGTGATCGGCCTGCTGGTGCGCCGTAATCTTCTGTTTATCCTCATGTCGCTGGAGGTGATGGTGAACGCCTCGGGACTGGCGTTTGTCGTTGCCGGATCGCGCTGGGGGCAGCCCGATGGACAGGTAATGTTCATTTTCATCCTGGCTATGGCGGCGGCCGAGGTCTCCGTCGGCCTGGCGCTCCTGCTGCAACTGTATCAGCGGTACCGCACACTGGATGTCGACGTCATGAGCCAGATGAGGGGATGAGATGCTCAATTTGCTCTGGCTAGCGCCGGCTTTGCCCTTCTTGGGCTTTCTGGTGTTGGCCATTTTCGGACCGCGCATGTCCCGCCGGGCTGTCGCCTTGACCGGCCCGGGAGCGATCCTCGTGTC
>JBOGKI010000641.1:0-2752 GCA_050745605.1 Terriglobia bacterium
GGCTGGGCGTGAGTTCGGGATTTATCTTTACGAACAACATCTGTTTCCATGGAAAATACGGATTCTTTGGCGGTGGAACGGGCGACGGAAATGCAGCTTTGGCGCAATACTTTCCGGGAGCTGTCTTCAAGGGAAATGTCATCGTAGGGGGAGCTTCAAATCTTTATCCCGAGGGAAACTTCTTTCCTGTCTCCATGCGCGCGGTGCGCTTCAAAAATCTTAAGGAGGGCGAACTCTCGCTCCTTCCGAATAGTCCTTACGCCCACACGAGCACCGACGGAAAGCCCGCCGGTGCGGACATCCGGGCAGTACTCGCCGCTACGGCGGGAGTGATGGATGGGAACTACCCTCAGGGGATGGGTAGCACGAATTAGGACGGCGTCCGGGCGAAGCCAGATCATCCTCGCGCCAAGCGCTGACATCGATGGACGATTTCAACTGGTCCAAATCGGAGAAAGCCGCGGCAAGAAGGGCTTTCGACACTGCCTATCAACGGGAGTGTAGCGCCATCCGCGCGAAATTGAAGACCATGATCGAGAGCGCATCCGACTCATCCGGCATTTGGAGAATCCACGACTATCTTTCCGAACAACGGGACCAGACAGATAAGAAGTATGATTACAGATACTCGGTTCTCATTTTAGTGTTTGCGAGATTGCTCAATGAGGGGTGGGTGGTGGAAGGCGATTTGCTTGGTATTGGGGAAGACAAGATCGAGAGGATCAAACAGATCGCAAATTTATAGGCCGTTACAAAAAGGGCCAAGCCTCGGGTCATGAAGCGCGGGGCCGCTCTTGGCCCGGTGGTCCTTCGCAATCCCTTATCAGGTAACAAGCCAGGAATCCGCGGTCACTCCCTCGTGCAGGGAATGTGGCCGGAACGCCGCATGCCGAAAAACCACGGGCTTGAAGGGCGAGCCCCGCGTTGCAAGGTTGTGAATCCCTCCTTTTTACAAGCATTTTAAGTGGGCGGCCATCAGCGGCCCAGACACCAATTATAATCTTGGTAAATGCCGCCAGAGGGGGTGTTAGCTTGTTCGTAACGGCTTGTTTTGGCCGGGGAGTTTGGTTACTGTGTTGACAGAAGAGACCCTGGCATCTCGCCGAAAACGGGAAGGCGAGAGCCGCACGACTCGAGGAGGTCATCTGCCATGAGAGCCGGACGCGCAGTGAGATACCCTGTTCGAGCCGTGGAAGGCTTCAGCCTGGCTGCCTTGCGGACGCTGCTTGTCCGTGGTCCGGGTGCTGCTCGCAAGGTGGTTGGAGAAACTCTCCGGGCCGCCACGCCGCCCAGGAGTCTACATTTGGTGAGCCCGCGGGCCTTGGTCCGTGGTTTTAGCTCCGGGAGCGAAGTCCGTTTGAAGGTGAACGATTATCACCCGGGCACCACGACTCCCCTCGAGCGGTTTATCATCGCTGAGCTCGTCTTGTTCTTTAAGCCCGCCATTCTTCTCGAGGTCGGCACATACCGGGGTTCCACCACGCGGGTTCTTCTGGACCATACGCCCGGAGGTTCAGAAATCTATACAGTGGACCTACCCGTCGGTGCGGATCCCGCCGCCGTGCGGGCAGGCACGGATGCAAACTTGATTTTGAACCGGGAGGTGGGCGTCGCATACAAAAGCCACCCGCGAGCCGGCGATGTAGTTCAAATTCTAGGGAGCACTTTCGATGACGCGACCTGGCAAAAACTCCCCAATGATTTCGACTTTATCTTCATCGACGCCAGCCACAGCTACGAAGCCGTCCGGAACGATACGGCTCGTGCGATGAAGAGGTTGTCAAAAGATGGCATCATGCTGTGGCACGATTACATCGAAGGTGAATCGCAGAGCAATGGCGTTGGCCGTCTCATCCGCGAGCTCATGGCAACACACGCTGACGTCCTCCGATGTGAGGGCACACAGCTCGCGATGAAGATCCCCTCCCATCACCTTCAGGAAGCGCAATCTCGAATGAGCGACCTCTTCCGGGACGAAGATTACAGGGCCTTTCCCTGGCTCCGATCTCACAGCGCGAAATAGTGGGCCACGGTCGGTGCTTTTCTGACCGCGGGCCTTCGTCTCGCGGCGCAGATCAACGGTCGGGGGTACGGTAACCTCGGACCGTCGGCGCTAAGCACCCTTCCAAGTTGCCACCATGGAAACGCGTTCGCCTTCGTGATAGTCATCCAGCTCATCCCATCGCTTAACGCCAGCACCCTGCCAGTCGTAATAACGAAAGGACGCGAATCCAGAGCTCGACAGCATCAGCTCGAGAGCGGACTTGGTGGGTAAGCCGACAACGGTGCGGGTCGGAGCGCCAAGGTCTGGTACCGCGCCGGAAGCTTCAAGGGAAACAGGTTCATCGTGGACGTCAATGATGCAGTCGGGGTCCGTATCAATACGGGTGTCAAGGATGAGATGGCTGGGCCTCAATCTGGCAAGCTTCGACAGCAAGAGCATGTGGTGCATGGTGTGATATAGAAAGCCAAAGCAAAAGACCGTTTGTATGATGCCCGGCTCAAGCCGTTCCAGTTCCTCGAAGACGTCTCCCAGAACGAATTGAACCGAGGCCTCTGGCACGTCGTACTCTCGCATGTTGGTTTGTGCATTTTTTACGAGGTGCTATCGAGCTTCAATACCGAGAACGCGTCGAGCCCCTGCCTTATAAGCTGCGAAGCTCCAACGGCCATCGTGAGACGCGAGGTCCAGAACGGACCTCCCATGGATGATCCCTTCGTTTGAGCGGATAAGTGCAACGTGCCTTCCGTT
>JBOGKI010000642.1:0-2750 GCA_050745605.1 Terriglobia bacterium
AGTTTGCTGTAGCGGCGCTCTATGAGCGCCGAAAACGATGTGGAATCAACAGCGGCGGTCACAGACCGCCGCTACAGAAACCAAACTGACCCACTACGCAAGGGTGGGTTACCCAAGCCAGCCGTTTCGGAACCATGGAGGTCTCCCGCCGTGCCCATCAGTGCGGTGCTGGCGCCAAACAATTATTATTTACGGATCATCTCCAAGAACTTCAAGATTTCGCAACGCTTCAACGCCCAGCTCCGCGCCGGGTTCTTCCATGCCTTCAACCCTGTGTCCTTTAGCTCTTTCGATAACTTCACGGAGGACTCCCCCTTGCGAAGACGGAGCGGAGACTACGAGCCGCGCACTATTCAATTTGGATTGAAATTGTACTTCTAACGCGAGCGCGATAGGTCTGGCTGTCGCGCTGTAGCGGCGGGCGGCGCTCGACCCTTGCGTTTCTGGCCCGCTTTTTTGGTGAGCGGACAAACCCTATCATGGTCCGGCCGGGAAGATGGTGCCGTCCACAGGCGTCGGGACAGCGCCTATCCTCCCCTTGCTCCGAGATGCGTAATTTCCGCTTGCAGGCGATACTCCGGGGATGTTCCGCCCGGGAGGTCCACATTCCACACCGCCATAACTGCCGAGCCTTGGTAGACGCGCTCAAAACCGGATTCCGATTGCGAGATGGTCTCAATGGGGGCGATCCACCAGCGAACCGCCGGATCGCCCTTCAGATGAATTCTAAGGCGCTGCCACTCATCTACGATCGTAAGGGCCCGGGAATCGATCTCCCCTTTGAATTCCAGCGGATGGCGCACCTTGCCGGCTTCGAAGTACCGGTCCGGAGCGTTTGGAGCGAGGAGGTTCACGACCAGTTCAAGGCCGAAAGCCATAGGGGGCGCGGTCTTGCTTTGCGCCTGGCTCGAGAACGTTGAGAGGCATTCGATATCCCAACGGTCGCCGCGGGCGCGCACCTGAAACCGTTTTGCGGCCTCGATGGCGGTGTCCGCGTGTTCCGGCCGAAGACTTGTGGCCGAGCGGAATTCCCACTCCCCGGTCCCGTCGAGCGGCTCCTGCAACTGCCAAGCGCCGCCGGCGAGCCACTGGTTTTCCTCCAACGATTGCTCGGAGAAATCCTGAAAAGTTTTTGAGGCCGGGAACAAATACGTCCGGAAAGCGTGGCGGGCGTAGTTGTCGTAACGCAAAAGAGCGCCCAGATTTGCCTCCTTACTCCACACGTGATCGTGAATGGAGGCCGGTCCCTCGCGCGGCGCCTGTTTGGAGGTGAAGTGCTGGCGGACCAGGTCATGATAGGCCTCGGGCCGCCGCATCAGCGAATTGATCAATTCCACCCGCGCCGGCTTAAAGCGCAAGCTGGAAAGGGTCGCGCCGTCGGCGGGGCGCGCCACCATGCCGAACACCGGATTTTCCACGCAGAGTTCCGGCTGGCCATCCAGGTCGAAATCAGCCACCTGCTCGGCCATGCCGGAATCTCCGGCCAGGCTCTCAGCCCGGTCTAGCAGGATTTCCGCCTGAATCAGATTGCCCAGCAATCCACTGCGCAGGTGCGGAGCGTAAAGCCCGCCAAACACGCCGTGCCAATAGGCGTCGTTGCATTGCGCGGCCAGCAGGTGCGTCTGGGCCAGTTCGAGCAACCGGTGCGTCTCCGTGCCCGCAACCGTGGCCAGCCGGGCCGCGTGCCAACGCTCCCCGGCGCGCATCACCAGCTTATGGAGCTGATTCGATTCCGCATATTTACACAAGAAGTTGAGCCAGAGTCCGCCGCGCATAAAGCGCTGAACGCGCTTGCCCAAAGCCGAATTTTCCACTTCACTGAGACATGCGGCAAGCTGGCGGCAGGCCGGGAGGGGCAGCGCCCAGGCCATCATTTCCGCGTAGGAAGCCGTGGGCAGATAGATGCGTCCTTGGGGTTTCCGTGTGGCAAAATGATCGCCCAGCGTCACCGTATCCAGCCAGTCGCCCGCCTCTTCCACCGCCTTCAGAAAGCGTTCCAGCCAGCCATGGGTGTAGCAGTGCTCGTAGGTGCCCGGCCACACGCCGAATTTCTCGCAATCATCGCCCACGGCAAACAGCGCGCCAGGCTTCCCCTTGCGCAGGATGTCCAGGGTCTCTTGCGGGTCGCGAAACGGAATGGTATATCGCAGTGACTGGAGGCTGGGGAACAGGTGCAATGGCGCGCCCGCATCCTCGGTGATGTAGGCGCCTTGAAGCTGATCGGGTTCCAGGCCCGCAGCGATGAAATGCGTGTCATCCAGAATCGTATAGCGGACGCCCGCCTGAACCAGAGGCTGGATCAGCGATTGTTCCCAAACCCGCTCCGCTACCCAGATGCCGTGCGGGCTCGCGCCGAAGCGTTCACGAAGATAGCGGGCTTGCCTCTCGATCTGCGCCACTTTCTCGGCGTCGGGAATGGCGATCAGAATAGGCTCGAAATGGCCGCCGCCCAGCAATTCAATCTGACCCGGCTCCGCCAGGCCGCGCAACAGATCAAAAAACTCAGGATGGTGGGCCTCCATCCACTCCAGCAAAATGCCCGAATAATGAAGGGTCATTTTGATTCGGGGGTGGCCGCTCAGCGCCTCCAGAAAAGGGTGATAGGATTTCTGGTAGGCCTCTTCAATCACGTGGTCAAAGTTTCCCACGGGCTGGTGAGAGTGGATGACCAGTGCTAGCGCGACTTTGCTCAAGGTTGAATCCTTTCCGGACGGAAGCGGCCGGGGTTGTCGGCGGTGATGGGCTGTAGC
>JBOGKI010000643.1:0-2742 GCA_050745605.1 Terriglobia bacterium
GAAATGCGCCACCTCTCCTTCGCCCTCTTTGCCCGCAGGTCCTGGTGATTGGTCTTTTCCCAACCAGGTCTTGAAGGCGCCGCCTCCCCCGGAACCCACAGCCAGATAGCCTTTTGATCCGTAAAAGATGTTGCCGATGGTGTTATGGGCACCTGCCAACGGGCCGAGCTTGGGATGCGGGGCTGCAGGTTGATCCGCTGGCCGTTCACCGATTCCGGCCTCGTGGTTCGTGATCCAGTGACGCACTTCGAATTCCAAGATTCGCCGGCCTCCGTCCGGCATATCAAATTCGTAAGTGCAATTGAGAGTGTTGGGCGTTTCCTGATCATCCTTGAACATGAAGTGCCCGCCCATGGCCGAAACTTTGTTCGGAAAGGTCACGTCCAGCCCCCAGCGAGCGATATCAATCTGGTGGACTCCTTGATTGCCGAGGTCGCCGTTGCCATACCACCAGAACCAATGCCAGTTGTAATGGAAGCGATTGTGGGTGAAAGCGTGGACTGGCGCCGGGCCTGTCCAGAGATTGTAATGAACACCGGCCGGGACCGGCTGGACAGGAGCATGGCCGATGGTATCCCGCCATTTGTAACAGAGCCCTCGACTCAAATAGAGGTCTCCCGCAACGCCCTGGCGCAACTTGTTGACGGCTTCCCGGATGGAAGCCGAGGAGCGGCTCTGCGTGCCATGCTGAACCATCCTGCCGTAGGTCTGGGCGGCGCGAACGAGCTGCTTGCCTTCCCACAGATTATGCGAGCAAGGTTTCTCCACGTACACGTCCTTGCCGGCCTGGCATGCCCAGATCGCCATCAGGGTGTGCCAGTCATTGGGCGTCGCAATGGAAATCGCATCGACCGACTTGTCCTCCAGCAGCTTGCGGACGTCGATGTAAGTCTCGGGCTTGGGAAGACCCATCTTCTCCATGTCGCTGAGGCGCTGGCGAAGAACGTTCTCGTCGATGTCGCAAAGTGCCGCGATCTGAACGTTGTGGATTTGAGAATATGACTGAATATGATCCATCCCACGTCCGTGCAAGCCGCAGATGGCGACGCGAACTCGATCATTCGCGCCAAAGACACGGCGTGGAAGGAAGCTGACGGCCCCGAATGTGGCGAGCGCGGCGGAAGTCGCTTGCAATCCGGTCTTCAGAAAGTCCCGGCGAGCCACCGGGCAGGGCTTGGGCTTGGATGGTTCGTCCATGTCATGTACTCCTCATTGTCAGAACGTGCAGCAGGTAGGAGCGCCCCTCGTGGTCGCCCCCGGCCGGGCACAAGGCCCGCTCCTACCTCAGTCACCGGGCGCCTTCTTCGCCTGCGTACTGCTGATAGGCCTGTGCCACTCTCGCTTGTTTGTAATCGCCGTGATGGATCAGGACACGATAGCGAAACGTCAGGGCCTGACCTGCCGGAATCGTGTATGAGCCGTCCTTGCTGGGATTTCTCAAGAACTCCCGCAGTCCGAAAGCATTGGCAGCAAACAATCCATAGGCCCGTGCGTGCCAGTACGTGGGATGGCGGAAGCTACGCGGACTGTCGAGGATGGCGATGCCCAGTTCCTCATCGCCCACCTTCCCATCGTAATCAACCCAATTAGCCCTCTTTCCCCAAATCTGGGGTTCACCCACTCCTCCATTCGAGCTAATCATGTGTCCCGGTGGTGAGTCCAAATCCTTAATGACCCGGATGGCGAAAGTTCCTTCCTTCGTGTCTCCCATTTTTATGGGGCCATGATTGGCATGGATGACGAATTGGCAGTCTATAGTTCGCGTGCCGGGACCACCGCTGAACACGAAACTCTGTGTCTCCTCCCCCAGCACTTTGTCATGATCACCCACTAGATCAAAAAGGGCGCGGATCTGGCCGGAACGAGGGCCGGACGCGGCTTCCTCCAACCTTTGGAAGACGGTCCGACCGAACCGTTCATGATCGTTCTTACCGTAGAACTGCTTGGCGAAGACTTGCTCTGACCAGAACGAAACTCCATCAATGTCGCCATGCGCGAAATACATCGGGCGCTGGTGCGGCTCAATGTCGGGATCGTGCCAGTGTTGCTTCGGGATTTCGTTGCCAACTGGAAAGCCCCGGGTCACGATCGTGCCTTGGGCGCTGCGCAAGGGTTGCAAGTAGGGTTTGGCTTCGGCGGGATCGAAATAAAATGTCGTGAAGGGCTTCCCGCCAATCAGAACGTCAACCCGATACGCATGCTTGACCAGCGTGACCGCTTCCTGAGCGCGAGCCGTCGCAGCACACAACAACAAGCAGCCTAAAGATGCCATCAGTAACAAGATCGCTTTGTGCTTCATTGAGAATGAACCTCCGCGCGTCACTTTAACCCATCGAGCGTGCAAGCCCACAGCTCTGACTTCGTGCCGTGGCCACCAACACTCCAGCGCCCCTCCAAACCGTCTCAAGCCTTGCCCAGCCATTGGAGGTAGCTAACCTGAGCGTCGCGTTCCGGCTGAACAAGGAATCGAATGTGCTCAAGAGATCGTGAACCGTTCTCAATTCTGCGTTCGTAATACCCACGCACCGATGTTTCTGGAAGAATCCGGTCGTTCGGATCCACGCCATTCAAAACCCAGCATGGACGAGGACTCAGTGCTAGAGCGAGGTCTGGAAGGTCAAGCTTGCGCAGAACGCCAGGCACGAACCACTCAAGACCTAACCCAACTTCCACGGTCTCCGGGGTGAAACGGTGTGTTCACAAGCAGTTGCGATTTCATTCCGTCACTATGGGGAGGGGTCG
>JBOGKI010000644.1:0-2740 GCA_050745605.1 Terriglobia bacterium
GGACTCCCAAGGGTGTGTGAGCGGCTTTGTAGTCTGTGCGACAACTTTCGTTGTAGCGTTGGTCTATGAACAGCGACCTTAGTCTTTTCAATAATTTCGCCGCTCCCAGAGCGGCGCTACAACGGCGGAACGCGAGTTATCGCAGCGACTCTTTCGGCGCTGAGCTTAGCACCTCGACCGAGCCGGCATTACAAGCGCGGGGGGTGAGGAGGGTTGATGCGGGCAAACTCCGGAGAACGTGCGAGCCGCGATGCGGGCACCAGCTTGATGCCCTCGCGGTCAAATTCAGGCAGGAAGCGGGCGAGAGCGGCGAGCGTGGTGGGATAAGGATGGCCAATGGCGATGGCGGCGCCCTGTTTTTTCACGACATCGCAGAACTGGCGCAACTGGCCCAGCGTGTAGTTCACGTCCCGAGAATCGTCAAGGAAAACAGACCTGTAAAATGCCGGCACACCCATTTGCCGCGCGACATCCAGAGCGATCGTGTCCGCGGTGGTACGGCTATCTATAAAGTAGAGGTGGCGTGAAGCCAGCACCGCCATCACACTCTCCATCAATTCGGGATTCGTGGTGGCCTGCGAGCCCATGTGGTTATTCACCCCGGCCACGAACGGAACATCATTAAGGTCCTGCTCAACGATGCGCTCGACCTCGCCTTGGCTCATGCCGGTGCGAATTTCATTGGGGCTAACGCCGGCGTGAGACGACGGGCGGGGCTGCATGGGGAGGTGGAGCATCACCTCGCGCCCGGACCAATGCGCCATTTCCGCGGTTTCACGGGCGTAAGGGACGCGGGGCATGATGGAGAACGTCAGAGGATAATTCAGTTCAACCAGCTCGTGGGCGGCGGTCAGATTCTGGCCGAGATCGTCAATGATGAGGGCGGCTTGCAGAATGCGCGGAACTTCCACTAAACGGAAGTTGAAAAGCCGCCTGCCGCTGCTTCCAATCACGACCTCGCTCGTGGCGTTTGCCGATAGGGTGGACGCTGGCCGGATGCGTATTCTGAGGCTTTCAGCTTGTCGCCGGATTGCCTCCAGCACTTCGGGCCGCGCGCGGGCGGTGAGTATGACCTCAACGGTTGGATCGGTCACCTTGTGTTCAGCGCTCGAAAGACGCAGGTCCCGGCTTTTGATCCAGACTCCCTCGCCGCCTGCCCGCTCTATGGCTCGCGCGAAAAGGCGGAGAATGTTTCCGTGCTGGGCCGGGGCCTCCCGCCGCCGCACGGTCCTCTTGACGGATGGCTTGCAGGCGCTGCACACCATGGCGACGGCAATCAGTAGAGGCAGAATAAGTTGGTGGGGTGAAGCGATGCTTCGGATCGTGGCCGGATGCTTGAACCGAACTGCCATTGGGGCAAGTGAAGAGGGCGTAAGCGTTCCCAGGAAAACGTCGTGGGTCCGTTTGAAATTTTTTGACCCATCGGCTACTCTGGCCTTATGGAACTGCCGATAGTTTGCATGCTCACTGAAGCCGAAATGCGAGACCGCCGCACTGCAATTCTAGATCCCGTTCGCCGGGTGGTTCTTCATGTGACGTCCTTACCGATGGGCTATGCGTATTACTTTGAGCCCACTTCTGAAGTCCTCACCCAGCTCGCCTCCCTGGTCGATTTGGAACGTCAGTGCTGCGCGTTCCTGACGTTCAAAATTGTTATTGAGGCAGGTCATCAACCCATTTGCCTTGAAGTCACGGGACCGGCAGAAACCAAAGCGCTTATCGCCAACTTCTTAGGCCCCTAATCATCAAACTGACCCACTCCGCGTGCCGGCGTCGATTCAACTCAGGCGCCGGGCGCCAACCATCGCAAACAAGATGCAGGTGTTGGATCTTGCGGGTTGGATGTAAGGACGGGCAGTATGGCGCTCGGGAAGCACGTCCCAAGAGCGCCGGGTGCCGTCGGCCAACTTGCGCCAAGAGGCCACCTGTTCCGAGCGCGGCCTAAGAAAGAGCGCCGGGCCTTGGCCGCTCAAATCACGCCAGGTCAGAGCGGGGAAAAAGTCCCAGGCATTTCTCAGGCTGCTTTGGCGGGAGAAGCCTTCTGCTTCAGCACTTGAATAGCTTTTTGAAGCTGAATGTCAGCCTTAGTTCCAAACTGATCTGGTTGCTCGGACTGGCCCGACGCTTCCATGGCCTCCGCTTGTTCTTCGGTCGGCGAAAGAACATCCGGAGTCACGCCATTACCCTCGATGGCTTTACCGTCCGGGCCGTAATATTTGGCGACCGAAAGCAGCAGACCGGAGCCATCCCCTACCGGAATCGTCTTCTGCACCACACCCACACCGAAGCTCGGAACGCCCACCACGTCTCCGCGCTTGTCGCACCGGATGGCATCCGCCACGATCTCCGCGGGGCCGGCCGTGGACCGGTTGATGAGCACGGCCAAAGGCATGTCGAAGACCGCACCGGAGGGCTGGGCCATGATGTCATGCCGCGGGGTGCGCTGGCCGTAGGTGTAAGTAATCAGACCGCTCTTGATAAACAGACTGGCCGTGTCCACCGCTTCACCCATGCTGCCGCCTGCGCAATCGCGCAGGTCAAGCACCATGCGCTGGGCGCCCTGGCTTTCAAGTTCCTTAATCTTTTGGGCAATCTTCCCGGCTTCACCCTCGTCAAAGGTAGCAATGCGCACATAACCGGTGCCGTCATCCACGATCTTGGCTGCAACAGGAGCATCCTGCAGAATCACCCGCGTCATGGTCATCTTCTGTGGTTCACCCCGCGCCCCCTTCACCACCCA
>JBOGKI010000645.1:0-2734 GCA_050745605.1 Terriglobia bacterium
TTCATATTCTGATGCATGGTGTGGCCGCCCGCGGTTAAGTCCGACTGGATGGTTCCTTTTGTATGTTCCGAGTCGAGGGCCTGCATCGAAATATGAGCGTCCATTTTCGAGGTTCCTTCACCACAAACTTCGTGCAAATCGAGTTCGCTGCCCGTCGACTTGATCACGGTGTCATCGCACTTCCACTTCTTGTTCTGGCCTTTGTCGGTGAACGGGTCCTTGGTGAGTTCTTCCTGAGTGACGCAGTGCCGGTTGGTATTGACCTTGGGCGCGTGTGACCCCATCGCCCCCATGGCCGCTTCAAGCTTGGCGCGCTGCTCCGGGGTGAGGCGTGCCGCGGCCTCCGGGGGCAGGCCGACTTGTCCGCTGGTGGAGCCGGTGATGCTGGTTTCCCAAAGACCGGTTTTGACGTGTAGGGGTGTGATGCCCCCCGCAGCCAGAAGAACGGTGGCCGCCAAACCGATGACGATTGAAAAGATAGTCTTTCTCATTCGAGCCTCCTTGAGACCTCTGTACCTTATTACCGCTCGTGTGCTGGCTTCGCCGCCGTCGTGTCAATTCACGCGGCGCCGTGCTGGCGCGGATTATAGGCCGGTGACATCAGCACGCGCCATAACCGAAAAACGCCGAAAGAAGCCTGGTTGTCCCTTTTCGCATCTTGACCGACCGCTAACATACACCGGACCGCCCCCGAAGGCAATCGCCAGCCGAGTTTTCACCGTTCGGACTTCCAGCGCGGATGGTAGCGCAGAATTTCGCATCCCAGAAACTCTGCGGCTTGTCGTCCGTGGATATTGAGCGGCGACGGGGTTTCCAAGCGAGGGAAGCTTGACGCTGAACGTGGCCGCACCGGGCCGCGACCACCGGCCCGCCGCCGCAGAGCGCCGCTCTGCGATTCACGTCTCTGACAGTCCCGCAGATATTCCTTCGTGATGCCGATCTACAGACGCCACTATAAGCCCGGCCAACTGCAGTTTATTACCACCAGCTCTTGCCGCCGCGCGACGCTCTTTGAGATGGACAGCTTTCGCCGGCACGCTGTCGAAGTCCTGCGCCGTCTCCGGGAAGAGACCGGTTTCCTGCCGATCGGCATTAGTGGCCATGGTCGAGCTTCAGGTTCTACTACTTGAGTGATTTGTCTGTCCTGAGTATTGACCGGGTTTGATTCTGTCTCACTCACAAGATCGCAGAGCTACGCTCCGCGCCAGCCAGCCCAGGGCTGCAATCGCCGGATGAAGCGCCGGGGACGGAGGTCCGTGCTTGCTCAACCAATTCGCACTGCCTGGCCTCGCTTGATGGAGCGCAGGGCCGCAAGGATCGCAGGGACGTGAGGCAGCAGGTCAGGCAGGCGGTTTGATTTGGCGCGGACGATGGCGAGAGAAATAGCTCGGCCTTCGAGGTTCTGCTGATAAGGCATGCCTTGGTCCATCGTCAACAGGACCTGCCAACCTGATTGTTCCGCCAGCGTCAGCAGTTCACCATTCGCCTTACCAGCGAAGCCAGCCCTGGGCGCGGTCTCACAGTCATGCCCTGCAAGGTGTTTCCGGAGGTCCCTCGGCAAGCATTCATCCAGCAGAACTTTCACTCGATGCTCGTCAAGAGCGATTCCTTTGCGGTCTCAAGCGCCTCGATGGCCATTTCACGGGTAACGGTGGGGAACTGTTCCAGAAAGTCGTCGAGGGTGTCACCGGCTTCAAGGTAATCCAGCAGGTTTTGAAATGGAACACGAGTGCCACGAAAGCAGGGGATTCCTCCCAAAATCTGCGGATCGCGCACGATGACGGTAGCGGCCATGGTTCGCTCCTCAACCTGCATTGTAGCGCAACTCGCCCCCGTGGGGAGAGTATGAACCACCTCGCAGTCCATTGCGGTGGTTATAAGGTTAATCCCGCGAGCCAGCGGTCGGTGATGAGACTCATCAAGGCAAGCCCTATGATTTAAATCAGCCGGCGGCGCCATGCTCGTCTCGAATCGCATACATCGCAAGGAGCGGCGATGTATGCGCCACCCGCGAGGCTGCGGCCTGGCCTTTCACAAGACGGCAATCAGTCTGTCGTAATCGGCGTGCGAGCCGATCCAGAACCAGTAAAACTGGTCTCCGTTGCGCGCCGCCAGCGCGCGATAGCGCCGCGAGATTCGCACCGACCAGAAGAGGCCGACCGGTTTCAGGCGCAGGGAGGGATGCAACGGATCGCCGGCGAACAGCTCGTACTGCTTCAAAGCCTGTTCCTGGACCTCCGGCGGCAGGCGGTCGTAAAGGGTCCAGAATTCAGGGGAGGCGTGGGAGATGAATTTCAATGCCGCTCTCGCCGGGAGCGCATGCCCTCGCGGAGCGGGGTAAATCTGCCGCTTTCGATTTCCTGATTGACCTTTTCGGCGAAAGAATGGCCGCGACCGCCGGGAGAGAAGTCCCGATACATCTCGGCATCCCAAGCCTGCTCTTCCAGCTCCTCAAGCCAGGCGGCCAAAGCCCGGCGCTCGGGCTCGCTGAGCTGCTCAATCGCGGTCTTGATCGTCTCCACATCCATGCCCCAAGCCTATCCCCACCCGGCCGCCGAATGCAAGCAAGTTGCGTCGGCTCCGTAGCGCAGACATCGCTTCTTGATGTCTGCGCGCCGAAGGCGCACGGAAGATGCGCCACCCGCAGAAAGAACGCCGCGCTTGCTACGGTGCCTGCCAGATGACGTGTCCATCCTTGTCGTTGCCGAACATGACAATCGAAGCGGCTGAGGTC
>JBOGKI010000646.1:0-2731 GCA_050745605.1 Terriglobia bacterium
ATGGTGCGCCAAGCGATCGCCAGCGCGATCCCGCCAGAGAAGAGGAAGTCCGTTCGTGAGGCGCCCAAACTGGCGCCGGTGAAAGAGCACATCGACCGGATGCTGGAAGCCGACCGGCAAGCGCCGCGCAAGCAGCGGCACACGGCGCACCGGATCTGGACGCGGCTGCGACAGGAGCAATCCGGGCACCCCATCGGAGAGCCCACCGTGCGGCGATATGTGCGGCTGCGTAAACAAGAGCTGGGGCTCAGCGGCCGGGAAGTGTTCGTGCCGCAGAGCTACGACTGGGGCCAGGAAGGTCAGGTCGATTGGTTTGAGGCGGCGGCGAAACTGGGAGGTGAACCCTGCCAGCCGCAGTTCTTCGCGATGCGCAGCATGGGGTCGGGCGACGCGTTCCATCGGGCGTACACCCGCGCCACGCAGCAAGCCTTGCTCGAAGCGCACGAACACGCCTTCCATTATTTTGGAGGCGTGTTCCGCACCCTGCGCTACGACAACATGGCTTCGGTGGTGAAGAAGATTCTGAGAGGGCGGCAGCGGATCGAGACGGACCGGATCATTGCATTCCGTTCGCACTGGGGATATCGGAGCGAATATTGCAACCCGGCCAGCGGCCACGAAAAGGGTGGCGTGGAAGGCGAGTTGGGCTGGTACCGGCGCAACTGTCTGGTGCCGGTGCCGGAAGCCGCGGACCTGGCGGCTTTGAACGAACAGTTGTTGGCGGCGTGTGTAGCGAACCGGAGCCGCACGATCGGCGGCAAGAGCATGACCATCGGCCAAGCCAGCGGGCACGAACGCACGCGCTTGTCGCCCCTGGCCGAAGAAGGCTTTCCGATCCACGGGATTCTGTATCCGCTGGCGGTGGAGGGGAAGGGCCGTGTGAAGGTGAAGACCAACTGGTACTCGACCCCCCTGTGGCCGGGGACGCGCGCGACGGCGCTGGTCTGGCCGTTGTCGGTCGAGATCCAGCGCGGCGGCGAGTTGGTGGCCCGGCACCCGCGCTGCTATGGACGGGGTCATCGGATCCTGGACCTGGAGCATTACCTGGACGTGTTGGAGAAAAAGCCGGGAGCGATGGCGGGTTCCACACCGCTGGAACCATGGCGGCGGGCCGGACGCTGGCCCGAATGTTTGGACCAGATCTGGCGGGAACTCGAACACCGGCACGGCAAAAGCGCTGGAACACGCGGGATGATCACGCGGGTGCGCGCGGGTTCGGGGCAAGCCTGGGACCGGATGATCGGAGCGGTGAAAGAAGCGATACGCCTGGGCGTCGGCGACGCAGCCGCCGTCTTGCACATTTTCCACATGCCCGATCCCGAACAACGCCGCCAATATGCCCTGACCTTGGCGGAAGAGCTGACGCAGTTCGAACGCCCGATGCCGGCGAGGGACGACTACGGCTTGTTGCTGGGCGGCACACCGGGAGGCATCCAATGAAGAACCAGACGGACGCATTGGAGCACGCCAGTGTGCGGCAGTACTGCAAAGCCGTTCGGGTCCCGACGGTGGCAGCCAACTTCATTTCGCTCGCCGAACAGGCCGTCAAGGAGAACCACAGCCACATTCAATATCTCGAAGCCCTGCTGGCGATCGAGTGTGAAGAGCGCGACCGGCACGCGATCGGGAACCGGACTCGCGATGCGCAGCTGCCGCGTATGAAAACCCTGGAGGAGTTCGACTTCACGCAAGCGCCGCGGATTCCGGCGGCGAAGATTCGAGAGTTGGCCGAGGGCGGCTACATCGAGCGCAACGAGCCCGTGGTGCTCATCGGAGAATGCGGCACGGGCAAGAGCCATCTGGCGACGGGTCTTTGTCTGGCGGCCTGCCGCCAGAAACGGCGCGTTCGCTTCACGACGGCAGCGGCCTTGGTGAACGAGTTGGTGGAAGCCAAACAGAACAACCAGGTCCGGAGGCTCATGACGCGTTGGCTGAGGTACGAGCTGATCGCCCTGGATGAAGTCGGATACGTGCCGCTCGCCGATATCGGGGCCGAGTTCCTGTTTCAAGTGATCTCGGAACGGGCCGAGCGCGCGGCGAGGATTGTAACCACGCACCTCCCGTTCTCGGAATGGACATCGGTGTTTCCGAATCCGCGGCTGTGCAAGGCGCTGCTCGACCGGATTACGGATCGAGCGCACATTATTGAAACCGGGACGGAGTCGTTCCGGTTTCGCCGGACCATGGAAAGGAGGAAGAAAAAGCAGTGAGGCTTCCGCCTCGACGCGCGGTGGAAACCGGAAGCGTATGAGTTTTTAAGGCATGAGCAAATCTATCCATCCGATGTTGTTCCTCAAACCGGGCGCCGGACCGTTCCCAGCCCGGCCCCGGTGTCATCGTCTGGATGAGTTTGCGGACGGCTATTCCTTGACGGGTTGCTCTCCAGCATTGCCCGTCTCCGCTTCACCGGCCAGTCATCATTTTCGGCCTAGCACCGGAAATCTGTCAACCCTTCACTTTGAGTCTCTCTGGACTTTTACCGACGCTCAAGGCAAACTATCAATATATAGGTGGGCCACTTCTGATCATCGAAGTGGGCCAGTCCGGAGTAGCGAACCCAGCAGGAGACGGGCCCGAACGGCCACAGCGCGGCCACGTCCTACGACACCTACGCGCGGCCCGCCTCCACCACGTCGCCCTACGGCGCGGTGACCAGCTACACCTACACCAACTCGCCGCCCACGATTACGGCGGTGGTGACCGATAGCACGTCGTACCCGGTCTCCACCAC
>JBOGKI010000647.1:0-2713 GCA_050745605.1 Terriglobia bacterium
GTCCTATCCCAGCTAATTCTTGACCGTGATCTTGAGGCGCTTCTGTAGCGACGGCCGGAGGCTGCCCCGCTGCAAAGCAGGGACCGCCGACTTTCTCAACGAGCCCGGCGCTCATAGAGCGCCGCTACCTGCGGGCTCGATGTAGGGGCGGGCCTTGTGCCCGCCCGAAAGGGCGACCACAAGGGTCGCCCCTGGAGCAAGACGGAGGCGTTCGACGTAGGAACGGGCTCGGTGCCCGCCCGAAAGGGCGACCACAAGGGTCGCCCCTGCCAGCACCGGCCGCTGATCGCCATTCATTTCCCAGCCAGCGGCTTCGAAATCTCGTCGAGCAGGTCGGGCTTGCCTTCTTTGCGTACCAGATGGGGGTATCGTTCGCCGCCGTGGTAATTGATCAAATAGGTTTTGTAGTAATCGTCGTTCGCCACCAGCAACTGCAAGGGTTCGGAGCTGTTCTTTCCCTCTTCGAGCGCATCGCGTAGAACATCCGGATTGAAGCCTCGCCCGTTCACGGCAATCAGCTTCATGCCGGCGGAAATTCCGGCTTGGTAAGCCGGCGATCCCACGACGGCGTCCTGAATATAGCCATCGCCGTGCAGGATCAATCCTAGGGAATAAGGTATCTCCACGCTGTGATGATTTTCCTCTTCAGCCTTCAAGAGTTCTGGTTCCTGGTTCGTATAAACCAGCTCCCAACCGGCTGCCTCAATGCCGCCCAAGGGCGGTTGGGGCGAGGTGGATTCAAGCCGCTTCCTGAAAAAGCCGGTCCAGTCGTACGGAGCCACTTGATTCAGAGCATTCACCAGGTCGTCAAACGTGTAGGTCTTGAGCTGAGGCCCTTGGTTCGGGCCGCCGTAGAAGAGACGGCAGAAATCCTTCAGCGATTTTTGGCCGTGGGTCACGCGGCGAATGGTGGTGTTGACTTCCAGCCACAGCAGGTCGCCTTCCGGATAATAGTCCGTGCTGCGACGCCAGTTGGTCCATGCCTCGGGGGCGAAGTAAAGAAGCTGCGCGGCGTCGGCCGTATCCTGCAGCGGCCGCCACGCGCGGCCGGGGCGTCCCGGTCCCAGCTCGGCAGCGGTTTCCGCCAGGTAATCGCGGTATTCAGTGGCAGTCCACAGACCGGTGCGGACGGCCAGCAGATCCCCCAGGTAATTGGTGAGTCCCTCGTAAGCCCAGAGCAGGTCGTCCTTCATGGGTTCGTCGTAATAGGGCGGGGTTAGGTCCTGGGGCCGCCGGAACTTCCCATTCCAGGAATGAACAAATTCGTGCGGCAGCAGAGACGCCATGGTGAGGCGGCGATGGGGATCAATCAGCGACCGCTCGTCCACGCGGCTGTCATCCGATTCATGATGCTCCAGCCCGAAGTGCGCCACGTGGTCGCTCAGCGTCAGCAGAAAATGATAGTCGCGATAGTGGCGTGTGCCGAACAGCGCGCCGGTCTCGGCCACCAGGTTCGTATAGTCCTGTTGCAGCTTGGGGCTGATGTCGAGCGCCGCCTCGCTATCCGCGGCGATGTCCATTTCATGGTGAATCGGCTCGCCCCTGGGCGTCACATCTACCACTCGCAAGTATTCACCGGCGATCACCGGCGAATCCACCAGCCGGTTCAGGGAAACGGGTTTGAATTGGATTTCGTTGCCGGATTGCCGGGCCGCCGGCAGCGCCGTTGCGAACTTCCACCCGTCCGGCAACCGCAGCGTGGGCTGGTAGATGATTTGCTGGGCGCGCTCGCCACCGGGATAAAGCAGGTTCTGGTTCCAACTGATCACCGCTAGCTTGTCGGTGGCGGAAGCTCCGGAACTGAAGCCGGACTGAAGTTCGGGCTCGATGTAATCAAGCTTCACGTCGAGGCTGGTGACGTCTTGGGGAATCGTCACGTGGAAGGCGAACATGTCCACCAGGTCGCGCCGCCAAGCGATGGGATGGCGGTCAACCGAGAATTTCAGGCCCGTCAGGTTCAGGATGGGACCGTCCGGAGCGTGCTCGCCCGGAATCCATTTGGGAAAATAGAGCGTCAGCGGGCCGGGCGTGACCGGCAACACCATGTGCGTGTAGATGATCTTCTTGGCAGCCTGAGTGGCGTCCACTTCCAGAGTGATCGCCGGCCTGGATTGCGCGTAAAGGGCCGGTAGGGCAGGGAAGAAAAGTAGCAACGAGAGAAAAACAGAACGGGATAAGTTCATGGGGCTATCAACTCCCTGGGGGTTTGATCCGTCAGCGTTCCACCGCTCCCGAAAACCGCAACATCCGCGGATATCACAAGCCGATATCTTGCCTGCGTGGCCCGGACATGGGCCGCCGCTCATCATGGCGCGAAGCCCCAGGGCCAGGCCGGGTCCTGCAGATCGAAGCAGCCATCATACGCTTTTGCGGCGTCTGCATTCAAACATCCATGCGGCTTCCGCAGCGGGCCAGTTTGCTGTAGCGGCGCTCGCCGCCTGCCCCATTGCAAAGCGGGGAGCGCTGAAAACCATGGGGAATCAACAGCGGCGGTCCCAGACCGCCGCCATAGGAACCAAACTGACCCGCAGCCGCGACTTCGCCGGAGGGATCGACTGATAGCTTGCCGAGGCTGATATCGGGATTCCGGTCTAGCCCCAATACTGTTCATTTAGGCTAATGGGGCTACTGTACGCGCTAACCGAATTTCAGATGCGACGTAGGGGCGGGCCTTGTGCCCGCCCGCGGGCGACCACAAGGGTCGCCCCTACCC
>JBOGKI010000648.1:0-2711 GCA_050745605.1 Terriglobia bacterium
GAATGACGGCGCTCGGCATGGCGGCGCTTTTGGGCGCGGCCGCAAGCTGTGCTGCGCTGCCCTCAAGCGGTTTTCTTGCCGCTCCTGCCGGTTTGTGACAAAATACAAGTGAGTGCTTGAAATTGGCTGGACCATTTGAGCCGCCCGGCAAATTCCACGGCAGGAGCCACGGTGCACCCTGAAGTCAGAACCGTCATCGAGCTTCAACGGATCGATCACAAGATCGCGGAAATGGGGTCGCGGATTGACGCCTTGCCCGCGCGTATCCAAGCCATCGAACACCAGTTGAAGGACTTCCTTTCGGCCTTCGAATCCGCCAAGCAGCGGTTGGCCGCGAGTCAAAAAGAGAGGCGTGAACTGGACGCTGAAATCCAGCAGATTCACAGCAAGATCACCAAACATCGCGACCAGCTTTATCAGGTGAAGACCAATGAGCAATACAAGGCGATGCTGAAGGAGATTGAAGGCGAAGAGGGCAACATCCGCAAGATCGAGGATCGCATTCTGGAAAGAATGGTCGAGTCCGAGCAGCTTGAAACGCAGATCAAGGAGGCTTCGCAAAAACTGGACTCCGAAAAGGCGCGCGTGGCGGGGGAATCCGGGGATCTTGAGGCGGAGCGGCAGGCGGCCATCGCGGAACGGAATCAATTGACGGCGCGGCGCCAGGAGCTGGCGGAAAGTCTGACTGGGGAAGTCCTGAACCTTTACGACAAGCTGCGGAAGGCGCGCCATGGAATCGCCGTCGCCGAAGTCCGCGACGGCTTCTGCTCCGGGTGCCACGTGCGGCTTCGCCCTCAAGCGTACAATGACGTCAGCACTTCGGACGGACTCTTCACTTGCGAAACATGCGGCCGCATTCTTTATTATGACCCGCCGGCGGAGCCGGTGGGAGAATCCGCCGGCAATTTCAGCGGAGGAAGCCGCCATGCCGTCAACCGGCCTTGAGGACAAGGGTAGCGGGCATGGGTAGGCGCGGCGAGTGTGTTTTCTCGCCGTGGGCCTTTTTCCAAGAGGGCAGTAAGAACGCGCCAGGTGGTTGGCGGCCTCGCGTTCCGTTCAAACAAAGTCGCGGGTTTCTGGGTTAACAGCAGCCTTGCTTCCCTGCGCTTCGAAGGCCCGTTCGAGTACACTCCACACTTCTCATGCCTGACCGTTCATCCACAAACAGTTTAGTCATGAACATTGACGGCGCCTCCCGTGGCAACCCGGGTCCGGCCTCCTACGGAGTCGTGGTGCGCAACGGCCAGGGGGAGCGCCTGGCGGGTCTTTCCGGACGTCTGGGGCGGACCACCAACAATTTCGCGGAATATCAAGCGTTGATCGCGGCCCTTGAATACGCCTTGAAGAACGGCCACGGCCGGGTGGAAATCCGGAGCGACTCCGAGTTGCTGGTGAACCAGATGGCCGGCAGTTACAAAGTAAAGAGCTCCGCTTTGCGGCCCCTCCACGACCGGGCCCGGCAACTGGCGCGGCAGCTTGAGCGTTTCCACATCCGCCACGTACCCCGCGAGGAGAACCGCGACGCCGATCGCCTGGCCAACCAAGCTCTGGATGCCGCCCCGCCCGCGCCAGGTTGAGGGCCGGGTCCGGTGCTATGATTGAACCCTGCCAGGATTTCGAACCATTGGATGAGGTGAAATGTCATGGCTCAGACGATCGCAGCTCCGCTGGCGGCGATTCCGCCCCTGACCGCGTTGACGGAAGACGAACGCATGTTTCAGGCCGCGGCCAGAGAATTTGCCCAAAAGGAAATCGGCCCGCACGTTGAACGGATGGACCGCGAGGGCGTTTTTTCCAAGGAGCTGATCGGCCACTTTTTCAGCCAGGGTTTTATGGGCATTGAGATCCCCGAAGCCTACGGCGGCAGCGGCGGCCGGTTCTTCATGTCCATCATCGCGATTGAGGAATTCGCTCGCGTCGATGCCTCCGCGGCGGTGGTGGTGGATGTGCAGAACACTCTGGTGAATAACGCCATCCTGCGCTGGGGAAGCGAAGCGCAAAAGAAGATGTTCCTGCCGCGGCTTGCGCAGAACACCGCCGGCGCCTACGCCCTGTCCGAACCGAATTCCGGAAGCGATGCGTTTGGCCTGGAGACCCGGGCGCGACCAGACGGCGATCACTTTGTTCTCGACGGCCGTAAGCTTTGGATCACGAATGCCCAGGAGGCCGGCCTTTTCATTGTCTTTGCCACCGTGAACCGCGAGCAGGGCTATCGCGGCATCACCGCCTTCATCATCGACCGCGACATTCCCGGCTTCGCGGTTGGAAAGAAAGAGGATAAGCTGGGCATCCGCGCCTCCTCCACCTGCGAGCTAATTCTGGAGGGATGCCACGTTCCCAAATCGAATGTCCTCGGCGAGGTGGGCCGGGGTTACAAGGTGGCCATCGAAACCCTGAACGAGGGCCGGATCGGCATCGGGGCGCAGATGATCGGCATCGCGCAGGGCGCGCTGGATCATGCGGTGCGATACGCCAAAGAGCGAAAACAATTCGGCAAAACCATCGCGGAATTCCAGGGGATTCAATTTCAACTTGCCCGCCTGGCTACTGAGGTGGAAGCCGCGAGGCTGATGACCTACAACGCGGCGCGGCTGAAGGACGCGGGACAGCCCTTCCTCAAAGAGGCAGCCATGGCCAAGTATTTCTGCTCCCAGGTCGCCGAGCACGTGGCTTCCGAAGCCATCGAAGTGTTCGGCGGGGTGGGCTTCACC
>JBOGKI010000649.1:0-2709 GCA_050745605.1 Terriglobia bacterium
CACAGTCTATGACCGAGGAGCAAAAGACGACACTGCACCTCGACGACGTTGACGCTTATCAGAAGCGCATTTATTTCTGGGAGAACGTGCCACGGCGGGCTAAATACAACGAGATCTGGAATGAAGTGAAGGCCGCGCAATAGTGCTGCGGTCCAGGCCCTCACCGACCACGACGGGAAGGACTGCTTCCCCGCGGTGCCGCCTCTCCCGCGCAGGGGAGAGGAATGTTTTCCCAGAATTCGATTCCCCCTCTCACTGAGGGAGAGGGGCTCACGTGAAGGGGCGAACTTTACGGCACGGCTGATGTGTCCCCAGTACCGGAAAGCCTCGCCCTAACGGGGCGAGAATTGAACTTAACCGGGTAATATTGGCCCTACAGGATTCGCGCTTGGCGCCATCCGCAACCATGTCAACTCAACCCATCGAGGCACCTGTTCGCAGTACGGCTGCCGAATCCGCTCCAGCCTTGCTCAGCGTGCGCAACGTCGCCAAGCGCTTCGGTTCGACGCCCGTCTTGACCGGAATTTGCCTGGACGTTGCGCCAGGAGAATTCCTGACCATCCTTGGAGAGACCGGCTCCGGGAAAACCACGTTGCTGCGCCTGGTGGCGGGCTTTGAGCGGCCCGATGAAGGTGAAATCTGGATGGGTGGCGAACGGCTGGATACGCTTCCGCCTTATCGCCGCCGCGTCAACACCGTGTTCCAGAGCTACGCGCTGTTTCCGCATCTCACCGTCTCGGAAAATGTCGCCTACGGCCTGAAGGCGCGAAAGACGCCTCGAAATGAGATTCAACCGCGGGTGGACGAAGCATTAACCAAGGTGAAGATGAGCGCATTCGCCCAGCGCCTACCGAGCCAGTTGAGCGGCGGCCAGCAGCAGCGAGTGGCATTGGCGCGCGCCCTGGTGAACCGCCCCCAATTGCTCCTGCTCGACGAGCCGCTTTCCGCTCTGGATGCGGGCCTTCGCCAGCAGCTCCAAACCGAACTCAAACTCCTGCAGCGTGATGTGGGAATTACGTTTGTGTTTGTCACCCACGACCAGGATGAGGCTCTCGCCCTTTCCGACCGCATTGCCCTGCTTCGCGCCGGAAACATCGAGCAGCTTGCCACGCCGCGCGAGATCTACCTTCGGCCTTGCTCGTTGTATACGGCGCGATTCATCGGCAAGACCAATCTTCTGAAGGCGAGTGTTGATCGCGGCCTGGCCCGCTGTGGCACTCTGTGCTGGCCTGCCGCAGGTCCGGATGGGGATGCGACGTTTTCGCTCCGGCCGGAGAGCATCCGGCTGATGGGACGGATTCAGAATTCCGCTGCGGTCGCAGCGGAAGACGGCAGGTCAGGCAATGCGAGTTCGCCGGCGCGGTTTCGCGCGACAGTCCGCAACCAGTCGTTTGGAGGAGCGAGCGATTTGATTGAGGTCGAGGACTCCGGTGGCTTGCGCCTGCTGGTGAGAATTCCATGCGCCAGGCCGCTGGCTGGAGAGTGGCGGTTCGAATTTTCCGCGAACGATGCCGTGCGGTTAAGGGATGAGGCGCGCGGATAATCGCCAATTATAAGGCTACCCCATGCTGTAGCGGCGGTGGGAGCTTACTCTGACAGGGGACCGCCGGTGTTTCGGCGCTCCCCGCTTTGCAGCGGGGCAGGCGCTGAGCGCCGCTACCGAGAAGGCCGCCACTCTGGAACGACCAACGACGTAGCCGTTAATGCAAGTCACGTCCCGATACCATTCATGACCTACTCACGAACTTACAAGACCTCCGTCACCCTTCCGCCGGTCGCCTGGGTCTGCCTGTTTCTGCTGCTGCCTTACGCGCTGCTCTTCACTTACAGTTTTTGGAGGGTTTCGGGCCTGACGATCCGGCATCAGTGGAATCTCCACAACTACATCGAGCTGGCCCGCAACCCGATGTATGTGGAAGTTCTGTTGCGGTCCATGCGAATCGCCGGATCGGTCACGGTTCTGGCGTTGCTGCTGTCTTATCCACTTGCCTACTATCTGTCCTTCAAGTCACCCCCGTCGAAAAGCCTGCTCTATCAAATGGTGATTATTCCACTTTGGGTCAGCTATCTGGTGCGTGCTTATGCCTGGAAGACCATTCTCGGCAGCGATGGCGTATTGAACACGTTGCTTCTCTATCTTCACGTGATCCGGCACCCGCTCGAGTTTCTCCTTTACAGCCCGTTTGCGGTGATCGTCACACTGACCCACATCTATACGCCGTTCGCGTTCTTCCCGATTTACGCTTCGCTGGAGCACATCCCACGTAACCTGGTTGAGGCTTCGGCCGATCTGGGCGCGACTTCCGCGCGAACCTTCTGGAAAGTGATCCTGCCGCTTTCGTTGCCGGGAGTGCTGGCGGGCGCGACCTTTGCATTCGTTCTGAGTCTTGGAGACTTCCTTTCGCCGCTGCTGGTGGGCGGGCCCAGCGGTATCATGATTTCAAATGTGGTGGTGAGCTTATTTGGCGCCGCCTACAACTGGCCGCTGGGCGCGGCAATCTCGCTGTGTATGCTGGTGCTGGTGGTGGCGCTGCTTACGCTGGTGCAAAGGGCCGAGCGCCGGTTTAGCACGATTTCGTGAGAGGGAAGCTGACAGGGAAACGATGAGCGGACGGTCTTCCCCATCGGGCATCTCGGTCGGGCCGCCGAAATCCGGCTGGCTTTCGATTCATGCGGCGATCGTTTACGCCTTTCTGTACTTCCCGATCC
>JBOGKI010000650.1:0-2708 GCA_050745605.1 Terriglobia bacterium
GTACGGACGTGCTCTGGGGTTTGGTTTTGTCTCCGACGATGTAGAGCAGGTGCTCGAGAATCCCTATGTACGCAACCCGCACCTGTGGACACGAATCTTCACCACTTCGGTGTGGTCGTTCAAGGGCAGGGCAGTCCAAACCAATTTCTACAGGCCTCTCCAAATTCTTTGCTATTGGGTGCTTGACCGCCTGGCCGGTCCGCAGCCGTTGGCCTTCCACCTGTTAAACCTCATTGTGTATATCGCAGGGGCCGTTCTGGTCTTCTACATCGGCATAAGGCTCTTCGGGAAACGCCTGCCCGCCTTTCTTGCCGCTCTTCTCTGGATTGCGCATCCGCTGCACGTGGAGGCGGCCGCATGGGTCGCGGCGCTGCCCGACCTCGGCTTCGGATTCTTTTACTTGCTGGCCTTCCTGATCTTTCTCCGCGCGGAAGAGAGATCCCGTCACGTGGCGCGCGGCTACGCACTGACTGCTCTCGCCTTCTTCCCTGCTTTGTTCTTCAAAGAAGCTGCCGTAAGCTTTCCATTGGTTCTTGTAGCCTTCTGGTTCTTCAAACCGGTCGCGACCGCCGCTCGAAACTGGAAGCGTCGCGCCATGGCGCTCGGATTTTGCGGCCTCGCCATTGCAGTTGCCGCGGCCATTCGGATTGCCGCTCTGGGACATTTGCTGGGAGGAGTTGGGAAGGGTAGGATCGGATTGGGCGTCTTTACGTCGGCACTGGGCCTGCTCGGCGAGAACGCGAAAATCTTCTTCTTTCCTCTTCATCTCAGCATGTTCCGCACTTTTACGCCTGTGGGTAATCTGCATGCCCCCTGGACATGGGTTGCCATTGCCCTGGCGGTCGGCGCAGTTATGTTCAAGCATCGTATCCCGCTCATTTCGTTTCTGCTCAGTTGGTGGTGGGTAGCACTGATCCCATGCCTCGACATTCACCAGTTGAGTGTCCCCTATGTTGCCGACCGGTTTTCCTACATTCCTTCCGTAGGACTTTGCCTGGCGATCGCAGCCATCGCCATGGGCAACGAAAACCGTGATATTTTGAACTCCCGCCGAGTGCGGCTGGGATTCGCAATCGTCGTGTTAGTGGCAGCCGCGTGGGCCGTTGAAACCACCCGCCTGTTGCCGGCTTGGCGGAGCGACCAAGCTTTGACGCAATATTCCATGAAACTCTATCCGGACAATGCGGCGCTTCACCTCGTTGAGGGCTGGAAGCTGGCCTATCGTTCCGGGGACCTGGATGGAGCTGACCGCGAATATCGCGAAGTAATCAAATTGAACCAAGCCAGCTTCGACCCGGTCAAGCCCAACACCTACGAGGCGTTGATCGGCCTTGGACGGGACAGCGAACGGCGGGGGAACCGTGGGGGGGCTGTCCGCTACTTCCAACAAGCGATCCACCTGCTCCCCAATTTCAGCGAGGCGTATCAAGTTATGGGATCGATCTACTTCCCGCGCGGGGATTACTCGCGCGCCGCATCATACTTCGAAAAAGCTGCAAACCTGGATCCCATGGATCCCTCCATACACTTCTATCTTGGAACCTGCTGGCTGAAGATGGGACTCTACAAAGAGGCCGCTGAACAACTCCGCACCGCAAGGGAGATTGATCCCACCCTGCGCGCAGCTTATCTGGAGGAAGCGGAAGCACTGAAAAGGGCGGGCGGCCCCAACGCTGCTGCCCAAAGTGGTAGCCAACAGCACAAGCATTAGAATATGCGGAAAGTCCGGGCCTCCTTTGCCTGCGAAATGTCGAACCCTTCTTTGCCCATTATTCACGTGCCCGTAGTACCACAGGTTTAAACAGACATTCTCCCATTCAACTTCCCACATCGAATAGCCAGTCCCTGTACACGTCCCTCGTCTACACTCATTCGCCACGCTTTCTTTCCGTCCATCGGGCCACTTGGAACTGCGCCTGCGCCTCGTCGTGATCCAGCCGACCCTTAGTCACAAAAGACGCGCCCCGCACCAGCCTTGATTCCGTGGGCCATTTTCATGGAAGATAGGAGCGGCAACCCATGAACCCAAAAGAAGTGGATGCAAAGCAAGGCAGCGACGCACTGAGGCAGATTCCACCCGTGGATTCACTGCTCAGCCGCCCGGCGGTGCGTGCGCTCGAATCCCACTTTGGCCACCGCACGGTGGTCCGCGCCACCCGGCAGGTCCTTGAGAATCTGCGAGAGAAGATCCAGCAGAATCCTTCCGTCCACATGCCGCTCGCGGCTCTGGAACTTGAAATCCTGCGAACAGTCGAGGCCGGGTCCCGCCCGTCCCTTCGCAGAGTCATCAACGCCACGGGTGTGATCCTTCATACGAATTTGGGCCGAGCGCCGCTGGCCCAGGAAGCTCTGCAGCAAATCCTGGAGGTCGCCGCTGGGTACTCCAACCTGGAATTTGATCTTGAAGCGGGGGCGAGAGGAAAGCGTGATTCGCACACAGAACGGCTCTTCCGCGAACTTCTCGGCGCGGAAAGCACCTTGGTCGTCAATAACAATGCCGCCGGCCTCTTCCTGGCCTTGAATACCCTCGCAGAAGGATGTGAAGTGGTGGTTTCGCGCGGCGAACTAGTCGAAATCGGCGGGTCTTTTCGAATCCCTGAAATATGCTGCAAGAGTGGCTGCATCTTGCACGAAATCGGCACCACGAACCGGACCCGAATTTCCGATTATGCACAGGCCATCAATGAAAAAACGCGCGTCATACTGCG
>JBOGKI010000651.1:0-2667 GCA_050745605.1 Terriglobia bacterium
GCGCCGTTCGGCGTGGCCGCCACTTCCATCACTCGAAGGTTTTTCTTTGTGGCCAACAGATGCAGCGCCTCGCTCTCATATCCGGGCGCGGCGACCGCCTCCACAAAGAGCTTTGTGATCTCCGCGGCGGTCTCCCGGTCCACCGAGCGATTGAAAGCGATCACCGACCCGAAGGCCGAAACCGGATCCACCGACAAAGCCAGGCGGTAACTTTCGGCAAGTGACGCCGCCGTAGCAATGCCGCAAGGATTCGTATGTTTGATCATCGCCGTGACCGGCTCCGGAAATTCCGCGGCAAGCTGCCATGCGGCATCCAGGTCCACCAGATTATTGAAGGAAAGTTCCTTTCCCTGAATCTGGCGCGCGCCCGCAATTCCCCACGGGTTTCCGGCATCCTGATAGAGGGCAGCCTTCTGATGTGGGTTCTCGCCATATCGCAAGTCCATCGTCTTACGAAAATTCAATTGCAAGCGCGGCGGGAATCCAGCTTCGGCGCGCTGCTCGAGCGTGGCTGCAATCGCCGCGTCGTAAGCAGCGGTGATGGCGAAAGCTTTGCGGGAAAGCCGGGCGCGAGTCTCCTCGGAGATTTGTCCATCCTGCTTGCGAAGCTCATCGAGCACGGCGGCATAATCACTCGCTTCCCCCACCACCGTGACGTCCTCAAAGTTTTTTGCCGCCGACCGGATCATCGAAGGCCCGCCAATGTCGATGTTCTCAATCAGATCCGCAAGCGACGCATTCGCCCGCGCCGCTGTCTTCTCGAAGGGATAAAGATTGACTGCCACCAGATCAATCAATTGAATGCCGTGGCTCGCCGCCTGCCGCACATGGTCAGGATTCCCGCGCATGGCAAGAATCCCTCCGTGAATCTTGGGGTGGAGTGTCTTGACGCGGCCATCCAGCATTTCCGGAAAGCCGGTTACTTCAGAGACGTCCTTCACCTTCAGACCCCGGTCTCGCAAAAGCTTGGCGGTGCCACCCGTCGAAACGATTTCTATCCCCAGCGCATCCAACCCCGCCGCGAAGTCCGCAATTCCACTTTTGTCGCTCACGCTGATCAGCGCGCGTCTGATTTTCTTCATTGAAGGTCCGATTGAAAGTAGTGACAAGTGACCAGCAATCGATCCATTGCCTCTTCCTTGTCACTTGTCACTCGTCACTGGCCTCTCATCTCTGTCTGCTACGTTGCCTTCCCCGCCCGGAACCGCACCCGGCCATCTTCCACCGTCACCGAGAACCGGATCTCATCACAGTCCAATTCCTGCTTGATCTCCCGTGTCTTTTCGCGAAGGAAGCTGGCGAAGGTTTCCGGTTCGACGTTCCAATCCATGTCGCCCACACTATGTCGTGCCTCCACCATGGCGTTGAGCAACTGGCTCACCTTTTCCTGCTCGCGGTCCGGATCAGACCAGGAAATGCCGAAGAGTTCGGTGGGCGGCTTCTCAGCGGGACGCGGCCGGCTGCCAACCACAATCAGCCCTTCTTCCCGAATCCGCATTTTCTTGCGCCACAAGTCATTGTAGACGGCAAACCGCTGCGCAAGCTGGTTAAAGCGGAAACGCTGGGCGAAATTCATGTCGCCGCCGGCGCTATACTTTTTGAGGGTCGATTCCACGCGGAACAGCAGGTCACGCGGCGGTCGCGGCGAGCCACCGTTGAAAAAAGTATCGTATTCGATTTTCAGCCGGCGGAGATTATCTTCCAGCTTGGCCAGCTCTTCGTCAACGGTCACTGCGGCCCTCGCGGCAACTCAATGCCGATTATAAGGGTGGTCATGCGAGACAAGTCAACTTGAAGTTCTTTGCGCCACCTTCCGGTGTCCGCCTGGATCGACCTCCGCGGGCTCCTTGGAGCGCAGGAGCGACGCTACCGCCTTCACCGATTGGCTCTCGGGGATAATGGGTGAGTCCTTCGATCGTTACCTGCAATGGATGAGCGTGGAAACGCATAGCCGCGCACCGGCCACACTGTAGGGTGGGTAAGCTGTCCTACCGGAACCGCGCGAATTCCTGGGTGATGTAGAGCTCGCCGTTCGGGGCGCGGACGATCCCGATGCCGATGTGGGTGAATTGAGGGTTCAAGATGGCGCCACGGTGATTTGGCTGGAAGCGGGGCTCATCGATAAAGGCTGCTTCACCGCGTTCGACGGTGCTCCGTATCACAATGTTCTCCGCCATAGCTTGCCAGTGGATCCCCGCTGCGGTCAGGTGCACATCCGGGGTCATACCATTTGGGTCCACATGGCCAAAGTAGTCTCTGGCGATCATATTCTCGGACCGTGCCTGCGCCGCCTCGGCCAGCCTCTCATCCCAAATCAGCGGCAGGGCGCGGTCGCCCGTTTCCGCAAGGTTGGCAGAATTCAACCGGTCCTGATTCACCAGATTTAGCATCTCCTGTTCCAACTCTCTCATTTCGGTGTTGCTGGCTCCTACCGCGGGAATTGAGACGCCCGTGGTAGTGCCGGCGGCCATCAGTATTCGCCCCGCCGGCATCGCTAGGGCAATGACCGCCCCGGCGGTGAACATCATTGCCTTGATCGCGACGGGCTGCATTCTCACTCTCATGCTCTACCTTGATTGCAGCCGGTTGGCCAAATGACAGGTGGGGGTTGCGAACAATGATTTAAGGAAGGCAGAAAAAGGGGAATGGTACGGGATGGACCAAGCT
>JBOGKI010000652.1:0-2661 GCA_050745605.1 Terriglobia bacterium
GGTATGCTTGGGCAGGGGATCTGCCACCACGGGCGGGTTGTAGGCCCGGAACGCGTAGCGCGCGCCCACTTCCGCCATGTTGGGATTCTCGTCCTTCATCTGGTCGAGACCCTTTTTGATCTCGCGCATGTCGTTGATGTCTTCCACCAGGCCCTTTTCGCAACTGTTGCCCACGATGAGCCGCTTGATGCCCTGGAGTATCGGAATTTTCGACTTCTTCCACGACTCGTCGGCGTCGGCGATGTTGACGTCGATGAACGTCCGCATGCACTTGTTCTTGCAGAAATAGCAGCGGGTATCCTCGCTGCGGTGGGTGACGTAGGTGATCTTCTCCACAGCCTCAAAGCCAATGAACTTGGTCCGCAGCCCGCGATTGTAAAGGCGGCGGGACTCGAGCGCCGCGCCGATGGCGCCGGATTCGCCACAATGTTCATGCACGATGACATTCGGTTTCGCGCCTTTGTCCTTGAAGCGCGATTCGATGAAATCCACCTGGGCCTTGACGGCGGCCAGATTGTGCTGGGTGCCGCCTTGCAGAACAAACGTCGAGCCAAGGGATGCGAGATTGGGAATCTGGGAAACGTAGAGCCAAATGTTCTTCGGCAAAACGTTGGCCAAACCGGCCATGATCTCTTCCGGCTTCCAACCCTGGCGCTGGAAATCCACAATGTCCGACTGCATAAATACGGCGCAGCCGTATCCAAACATGGGCATGGCCTTGGCGCTGAAGGCCAAGTCCGCATACTCCTTGACATCGTAGCCAAAACCCACGCAGGTGGATTGCAGGAAGTAGCCGTTGCCCGCGGAGCA
Source organism: Terriglobia bacterium (assembly GCA_050745605.1). Lineage (GTDB taxonomy): Bacteria > Acidobacteriota > Terriglobia > UBA7540 > UBA7540 > CALCEB01. Next base: position 811 of record JBOGKI010000652.1, read on the forward strand.
CTGGGTGTTCAGCTTGAAATCCTTGACACGGCCATTCTGCAGAATAATCAGCTTGATGTCCTGGCCGCCCACGTCGCAAATCACATCAGCATCCGGATAAAAGTGGAGGGCGGCTTCCGTGTGCGCCACGGTTTCCACGATGGCCACATCGGCTTGCAGAACGTCCTTCAAAATATCCTTGGCGTAACCCGTGCTGCCCACGCCCAGAAGCTCCAGCGTCGCTCCCTGGGACTCAACCTGCTTGCGCAGATTGGCAAACATCTCCATGGTGTCTTCCAGCGGATTGCCTTTTGAGAGCTCGTAGCACTTCACCATCACTTCACCCTGCTGGCTCAGCAGCACGGCCTTGGTGGAAGTGGAACCTCCATCAATTCCCATAAACGCCTGGATGTGTTCTCCAGGGTTGAAAGTGTGGGGGACGAACTTGTTAGGCAGAAAGCGCTCCTTGAACGCATCAAGCTCATTTTCGGTCTTATAAAGACCCGCGGAACCTTTATTCTGCTTTTCTTCAACCCGGCCGACGTTGATGTACCATTCCAGCTTTTCGTAGCCCTTATAGATCCCGAGGTTCGCATCCTCATCCATGCCAAAGCGGACGCAGCCGAGCGCCGCAAAATATTGAGCATTGTCCGGAACGCGAATCAGCTCCTTGGGATCGACCCCTTCGGGGAGCGGGTAATTGCGCTCCTCCCAGACTTTGGGAATATTGTGCTTCCAGCAGTCCCGCATGCCCACGATATAGGTGTTCGGACCGCCCAAGAGCAGCACCACCGGCCGCAGGGTATTGCCGCGAGTCAAAACGGAAAGATTCTGCTGAATGATCGCCTCAAACAGAGAGGCCATCAACTCGGCAGGCGGCACCCCGGATTTCTGCAAGCCGTTAATGTCAGTCTCCGCAAAGACGCCGCACTTGCCTGCCACGGGATGCAGCTTCAACCCGTAGTAGCCCATCTTGCAAAGCTGATCGGCGGGAATTCGCACCTTGGCGTTAATCTTGTCGATCACCGCGCCCGTCCCGCCCGCGCATTTATCGTTCATCGACGGTATTTTCTTCTTGCGGCCGGTTTCCGGATCTTCTTTGAAGATGATGATCTTGGCGTCCTGGCCTCCCAGCTCCACCACTGAGCCACACTCGGGATAAAGATGCTCTACGGCCAGGGAGACGGCGTTGACCTCCTGCACAAACTTCGCGCCAATGGACTGGGCGATATTGCCGCCGCCGCTGCCGGTGATGAAAATGCGGGTGTCGCCAGCCTTGATCCCGGTGTCCGCTTCCATGCGCTTCAGGAACTCGAGCGTCTTTTCCGGCTGCTTCGTGTCGTGTCGTTGATAGTCGCTCCAGACGATGTTCTGGGTCGTCACATCAACCACCACCGACTTGACGGTGGTTGAGCCGATATCGAGACCCACCATCAAATCCTTGGCGCCAGGTATATTCATGGTCCCTCCCAATTCCTGTGGTCAGGATGAGCATCTGATCCGGTGGCGGATTGTTCCCGCCCCGCCCAAGTGACACCGTTTTGTGATCGCGCCGAGGCGCTTCAGCGTAAAAGTGTCGCGGCCGACACCGCCAGTTCGCAATTTCTCGTTTCTTGAGCAAAGACTTTTCAGGCCCGGTGTTAGAGAGGCAGCCGCCGCAGCGAAGGGCCCATGGCACTCCGCTCGTTCAATAAAGTCTGGCGTGCTGTGGCTGCTCGTCCGGTTCGTTCCGGTTCGTTTTTTGGAGGCAATCATGCCATCCTTTATTTTCATTAAGTTGCTTGCAAAGCTTTTTCCGCTTAAAGTGCTGTTTTCCGGTTCGTTTTTCGACTTTTTTGAAGGCCGATCCTTTGTTTTCAATAACTTCTCCGC
>JBOGKI010000653.1:0-2658 GCA_050745605.1 Terriglobia bacterium
CCCACCATGGTAGCCTCCGCCTCCGCCGCCGCGAGAGTATCCTCCGCCACGGGGTGCGCCGCCACCGTAATTCCGGGACGGGGCCGGGGCGCGATAGGAGCCGCGCGATCCACCCCAACCGTAGCTTGGCGCAGAGCGAGGCGCGACAATGGGTTTGCGGATATCAAGCGAAGGACGATTATAGGACCGCGCGCCAGCCCAACTGGAACTCGATCGCCTCGGCGCGGAGGGGAAAGAGTTCCAGCGGGGCGCGGCGCTCTGGGCTCGCGGGCGGGAGGAGTAGCCGCGCGACCCCGCGACGTTTGACTGCCGAGGCTGCGAGCTAAACCGTTGCCAGTTGCCGCCGCTGGACGGCCTGGCGTTACGGCTGCCGGCGTTCGAAGGCGCTCGGGAATCATAACGAGGACTTGCAGAGCGGGAACTTGCATAATTTCCAGACCTCGGACTGCGCATGCTTGGGAACCGGCTCCAATCCGGACCCGAGGTCCGGTTTCCGGCCGAAGGCGCCGGACGCCCGTTCCCGGCGGAGAAGCTACGCGCCGCGTTCTGACGGGGCGCATTGCGCTGGGCGGCGGTTCCGTTGCTGCGTGGGTTATTAATTGGAGCGGAGCGCGACGTGGAGCCAAACGCCCGCCAGCCCGGCCGGGCGCTGGCGGAACGGTTGGCGCTGGGTGAACCGCTGGCGCGAACGTTGCGGTTTGCAACAGCACCGGCGCTGAAAGTACGCGCCGACTGCGTGCGCGCGCCGGCCAGATTGCTCCTGGAGTTGCTGGCGCCTCGGGACTGCTGCCCAACCGGGGCGCGGTTGGCAGCCTCAAGCTGGCTGTGATTCTGCAACGTCTGGCGGAGCGCCGCTTGCTGCTGGGCGAAGGGTCGAGGCGCAGCCGCCGGTTGATGGTTGGCGAAGAAGTGTTGATTGGCCAGGGAGCGCGTGGGCATTCCAGCGCGGTTCACAGACCGATTGGCGGGGCCGAGGCTGGCGCGCGTCGGCACCACCGGAACATGGCCCGACACAAACTGCGCCTTCTGGAACTGGGCGGCGCTGACCGGAGCCACGTTTCTCACCCTGCGGCCCGAGGCGAAGCCTTGCGCCCTCACGTTGGTCAAGGCACGGCGAACGTTCACATTGTTGGCCGCCAATCGCAGGTTGGAGAAGTTCGGCCCCCGACTGCCTGCCAGCGGCGCCATACGAGGTCCATTGTAATTACGGATGTTGGTGATATTCGTGATGTTTCTGATGTTGTTGACGTTCATGCCGCGATAGCCCCAGCCGCGACCGCCGCGTCCCCACCACGGGAAGAAGGGGTCGCGAGGACCGAGCGGCAACCAGCCGATGGAGCCAAACCCCCATCCTCCGCCAAAGCCGAACCCCAACCCGAATCCACCCCCGAAACCGAAGAAAGAGACGTAGGCAGGCGCCCAGATCGGCCGGTAGAAAGGCGTGACCGGACCCGGCCACCAGAGCCAGGCGCTGTTGTAATAGAACCAGCGGCCGTAGTGGTAAGGCGCCCATCCCCACGGCTCGTCGGAAACCCAAGTCCAACCATAGTAAGGCTCCCAATCCCACGAGCCATCACGGTAAGGAACCCATCCGGCGTCAACGTACGGAGTCCAGCACCAGTCGCCTTCAGGGCCTTGAACCCAGTGGCCGTTAGCATCCAGATCTTCCGTTCCCGTGTAGTAAGTATTGTCGTGGCTCCAGCTCATCGCCGCCAGAATCGTGTGATTGCGGTCTTTGTTCCATTGGTCCCACTCATCCCGGCCCTGAGCCTTGGCAATCTGATACTGCGGATTCTCCTGGCCCTCAATGGTGATCATCTCGCCGTCGTGTACTGTGGCGCTCCCTTGCTGGGTTGAAACCTGAGCCTCGCCTTCGCGGACCGTCACCACGGTCTCGGTTTGAGAATTCACCTGAATCCGATAAATGCCTGGCCGGTCCGGATGAACGGCGACATTGGGCGTATCAACCTCAGCATCCGCCGAGGCGCCTTTGAGGACGGAGTAATCGACCAGGCCTTGAGCAACCTGTACCTGAATGTGAGATTGATCCAGGGTCGCGACCCGGGCTTCCGACTTTGCCGCCAGGCGCAACACGTCTGCATAGTCCAACTCAACTTCGCTCCGGGAGTTATCTCCCGTCGAGATCGTATCGCCCTGGACCACGGGATCGTTGACCGTGGTCGCCACCCAATCTTGGGTATCGCCACGCTGCATGGAGACGCTTCCATTGACGAAGCTGATCCGTGCCGCTGAGGGCTCGGGAGTATCGTCCGCGCGGGCTGTGCCAAATGCCCCAAAACTCACTACCAAAACTGTTAGTCCAACTATGTATCGGATTTTCATAACGCACCTTTGATCAAAACGCATCGGAAGTCCGCCAACCTCCACCCTGGGAAGAGCAACCAGCCTGCCAAATGGAACGTTTCGCCCGGGTCCGCTATCCCCCGTCATTGCAATAGCTTGGCGAAGTACTCCTTGAATATGGCCAAGTTTTAAAAACCCGGCTTTGGCCGCTATTCACCAAAAGGTGGTGAAATTGGGCCAATGAATCCGGATTGCTCCCGACCATGCGCTTGGCGGTGTTACCGAATCCACGAAAATTGCCGTTAGTCGCGGCAGCCACGGCGAGCGTTTTCCTCGCCGTGAGCTGTTCTACGC
>JBOGKI010000654.1:0-2654 GCA_050745605.1 Terriglobia bacterium
CCGGGAGGTACGTACCGGAGCGGGCCAAGCCCGGACGGGTCGATCATCGTCTCCGGGTTATTGAGGGCGTACGCGTAGCGGTTGAGGGACTGGGGGTTGGTCAGATCGACGGCGCCCAGGCCGGCCGGGTCGGGCGTCAGCCAGCGGCCCTGGCCGGGCGAATATTCGCGGAAGGGCGCCGGGTCCAGACCCGCGTACCGGTCATCCCCCAGCAGCCCGGCAAACGTCGGGTCTTCCGTGCTCGGCCCCTGCCACAACTCCCCCGTCGGACTGAACATCTGGTCCGTCACCACGCTGCCGCTCTGATCCGTCACCATCGTCGCCGACCCCAGCGCATCGGCGTGTTCCAGCCGCGTCACGTCCTGGCCGTTATCGTCGTCGTTGTAGTAGGCGAACGTCCGGCCCCCCAGCCAGAAACGCTGGAATCCCCAGTCCGCCAGCGTCAGGTCCCAATACGACAGCAGTTGCCCCGACGGGTCGAACAGCACGTTAAAATCGAATCCCGCGCGATCATACACCACGCGCTCCTCCAACGCATTGTAGCCGAACGTCATCGTCGCGCCATTATCCACCGTCAGCAGCCGCCCTTCCCCATTGTACTGGTAGGTATGCACGCCATCCGCCGTCAGATTCCCCCGCCGCATCGTAAGTATAGCCGCTGCTGGTGATGCGATTCGTGCCGGTGCTGTAACTGAGCGTCGCGCATTGCCCGTTGGAGGGCGTGCAGCTCATGTTGCCGAACCGGTCGTAGCTGAACGTGTAGCTGTACTGGCTCGATCCCGTCGCCACCGCGCTGGTCAGCCGGCTCAAGGCGTCGTCCACGAAGACCGCCGTATGGCTGAACGAAGCATTCACCTTGTCTTGGTAAAGATAACTCACCATGTTTCCCCGGTCCTTCACCCCCTGCGCGAGCGCACTGGCAAGGGCGACGACATGAACGGCAATGTCGTCGCCACCCGCGGTTCGTGCTGGTGCTGTAACTGAGCGTCGCGCATTGCCCGTTGGAGGGCGTGCAGGTCATGTTGCCGAGTGTTCGCAGACATCAGAACCCAACGTCTGCGCCACCCGCCGTGCCGTTATCCTTCGTGCCCTGCGCAAGCGCACCTGCAAGGGCGACGACATGAACGGCGATGTCGTCGCCACCCGCGTGCCGTTGTCCTTCGTGGCCTGCGCGAGCACACCGGCAAGGGCGACGACATGAACGGCGATGTCGTCGCCACCCGCGAAGGCACCGCTCAGCTTTTTGGCTTGGCACAAGGCCCGACTCAGGGCAAGAACGAGCACCGCTGACAGCCTGCTCGTTACTTTGTAAGTGCGCCCTCAAAGAAGCCAACGTGTGTAGCGAAGTAGATTATCTCACCGGGCTTAGCTTGGAAGTTCACTTTTAACTTCGTCCACTTGGTCTTACACTGGTTTTCGCCAACCATTCCCTTCGCAATGACGGCCTGGGTATCAAAATAAAAAGAGCCACAGCTCGTGGGGCCGCTCCAGACAGAAATCACCCCGGGCAGAGGAGTTGGAAGATCCAGTGCGATCTCCCCGCTGTCATCAGTTGTCTTAGCCTCCTTCGCGATGAGATTCGCGCGCGCCTCCGCGTCAGTCTTGTACCCCTGAGGTGACCACTCGGCCCTGAGGAACTCTACCAGGAGATGGAGTTTCCGGTAGGGCTTCCCGTTCCTTGCGTCAACGACGCGAATTGTAACTACAATCGGCCCACCAAACGACTCTGGAGAGCTAAGGAGGATGCCGAGCACGCAGCCTACGAAGAGTAGTAGGTGTCTCACTGGTGGCATCCTCCGTTTCCTGAGCAGTACCAATTCACGCTCGGCTGAGGTACCTGCGATTTCGGGTTGATGAACAAGGAAGGAAGATAATCGAACAGCTCGTGCAGCGGAAAGAGAAGAACACCGTTGAACAGATCAAAATGTGCTTCGGCGCCTTTCGGATCGTCGACCAAGTGCAGGGTGTTAACTGGCGAGAGTCCATACCAAGAATTCCCTGCGTGCACGCCGTGATAGGGGTCCGGTATCCGCCCCTGGGCCGCGTTGGCTGTGTTTAGAGGGTAGCCCAGTAGTTGAACGTTCCAGGTTGGTCCTTGTTGGTATCCGAACACCCCAAACTCTGTATTCGGATTGAGTCCATTGTTTTCCAAGAGGGCCCAAAAGGCGTCGTAGATTTCGTTCTGTGGAAGCGCGGCGACGGCCGTTCGCCAGCTCGCGTAGTCGTCCCAGCTATCGAACGTCGTGTTCACGTACTGCCCATCGAGGTATCCCGTGAACTGCACGCCTCCGGCATCCGTGCAGTTGCCAAGGCACATGCCTGCGGCAAGTTGCAGCAACTCAAACTCATCCTGGCCCCCGCCACCGGATAGGCTCCCGGCACAGGCGATGCCGTCACATGTCGAGGGGTCCAGCAGGTGACCACACGGTTCGTCAGGCGGGCAAAGCCCCGAAGGGTCCGTCAGCGACTCGGGATTATTCAGCGCGTAGGCGTAGCGGTTGAGGGACTGGGGGTTGGTGAGATCGCCGCCCACGGGGTCGGGCGTCAGCCAGCGTCCCTGGCCGGGCGAATACTCGCGGAAGGGCGCCGGGTCCAGACCCGCGTACCGGTCATCCCCCAGCAGCCCGCCAAACGTCGGGTCTTCCGTGCTCGGC
>JBOGKI010000655.1:0-2654 GCA_050745605.1 Terriglobia bacterium
CCGCTACAGCAGCCCGTGGCGATTTGATCACACGTTCTGAGCCTCTAACCCGCTTGGCTCGCGGCCAATGGTCCGATGAACGGCAGCATGAACCGCTCATTGTTGTACGCTTTGTACATCATGAAAAGCCATAGCACAAAGAACCCCAAGCGAAGCAGAACCCAAATTACCACCACCAATTCCCAGAGCGCGCCGAAGCTCGCGAAGAAGAGAGTCCCGAAAACGATGCCCCAGGCGATGTAAACCACGAGGCAAGCGGCGCTCAAGAAGATTGATTGAAAGGCGTGGAAGCGGACGAAGGGGTCTCGCTTATAGGGCTCCATCACCAGGAAGATGATCCCGGTGATGAAACCCACAATATAAGCGAGCAACGCCGCCAGGTTGGACGCCATCGGCGCGCCCGCCACCGGTGGCGGGGAGGAAGCACCCGGAGCGTTCGTGACCGGGGCCGAACCGGCGGGCTGGCCGCACGCAATGCAAAAAGCTGAACCTTGATCCATCTGGGCTCCACACTTCGAACAAAACGCCATACCTCACCTCCTATGGAATCGAAAAGACCGTGACGCTGTGCCCCTTGACGCGCGCGTTCAGCCAAGGACGATACTTAGGAAACGGAGATTGCAGGCTTATATAAGTGTATCGAGCTTTCTCAACGTGTTATTGTTGCCGGGGTCTACCTCCCCTTAGACACTTATGTCCGAATTCGCTTTTCTGATTTGCGCACATCATGGCACAGGCGAAGGCGGTTTGCAAGGCCATGAGCGCGCCGGGTAGCGCTGTAAATATGTGTTGCTGGTCGAAGCAGCCGTGACTGCCTGCAAATGTGTATCGCAATTGAAGACAGCGCTACAGGAGCCGTTGCAGCAGGAGGGCCGCCAACTCCGCCAAGCGGCTGGGTTGCAAGCTCTTGAATTGCTTTTGCGGAACTTTCCCATTTTTCCAGATGCTCTCGGTGAGCTTCGTCGCGTTTTCCCACGAGAGCGGGTAGCGCGGACATCCCTTCTTGATGTCCGCGGCTCTTCGTCGGGAGAACAAGCCGCAGACCGCAAAGACGGCGGTCTGCGCTACCCGCGGGCGATCCCCTCGCCAGGGCCCGTGCCTGGAGTTTATGCATTCCGAGCCCCGAAGGGGCATTCTACCCCAGCCCAGGCCAGCGGCCTGGGTTTGAGGCACACCATCTTCACAGCCTGAATTTCTCACCACGCCGAACGGAAGGGCGGAGTTTCAACCCCGCCGTAGGCGGAATTCTTTTGTCTTTTCGTCGTCGGGAGATCAAACAGGGATCGTCTCCCCGGCAGGGTTGAAACCGTGCCCTTCCGTCGTAACTCTATAGATTCGGGTGGTGCTCTGATTTCATGTTGCTGAGACACCTAATGGCGGCTCTATGGGAAGGGTGTTACAGCGGTCGTTGCGAGGTGCTAGAATCACCACCGGATGTCTGGCTGAAAGGAACGGTAGGAGCAGATTATGGAATCCATGCTGCGAAGAACGGCTGTCCATTCTGAGCCCCTGATTGCGGTGCGCAATGTGAGGGCAAGCAGTCACTGGTACCAACAGTTGCTCGGACTCGAGTCACTCCCCGAACACAGCCATCGCGACAGGTATGATCGAATGCTCTGCGCCGGTCAGTTGATTCTTCAACTCCATGCTTGGGATGAGGAACATCACCCCAACCTGGTCAACGCGGACGCCGCGCCGCCCGGACACGGCGTCTTGCTTTGGTTCGAGGTGGACCACTTTGACGCCGTCGTCGAACAGGCGCGCGCCTTGCGTGCCCAGATCGTACTAGAGCCCCATCTCAACCCAAATCCAAACCACAGAGAAATGTGGCTTCGCGATCCCGACGGTTATGTGGTGGTCATTGCGAGTCCGGACGGCGAGACCAACTCTTGAGCAGTTTTAGGTATAGAGAACAGCGGAGTCGTAACAACACGCATTCGGAGCGGGGTAGCGCAGAGTTTCCCGCTTCTGGAAACTCTGCGCCTTGTCTCCCCTTCCCAAATGAAAAGGGGGTAGCGCGGACATCCGTTTGTGATTTCGGCGGCTCTTGGTCGGGAAAACAAGCCGCAGACCGCAAAGACGGCGGTCTGCGCTACATGCGCTGCGCTACCCAGGGTGATGCCCCATAAGCGCTAAGCTCCGGTAGAATTCCTTCCGAGGGGCCCGTAAGACGACCGGAACATCGGTACTCAAGTGCGATGATAAGTCAATCCTTGGCGACAAGGCAGGACTAATCCGAAACAAGGCGGGCCAACTTCCGAGTCGGCGACAATTCGTCGAGAACCAAGTCTCTTGCTTACCATCATGGCGTTTGGAGATGGATCCTGACTTGGCTCAGGGTAACGGCATCAATTGCAGCAGGAGCCCACGACTTGAGAACCAAACGAAAAGCGGAGTTGCGTGCGATACGTGCGGAGAGCAGATCCTGGGCTCCTTCGGTTAGGGAAATATCTGAGCCGACAGCACGACCTGAAACGGGAATCTATAGCTCGCGGAAGTGTCGCGCAATCAAGATAAAACTCCGGCCAAGAGTCATTTCGGAGTAGTCGCCCCAGAAGCCTGATAGGTGAGGCGCTCAGCCTAGGTAATCTGCAACTTTCAGATAGGTCAAGACGACTGCAAATCCGGCGGTGACTCAGTTTGCTGTAGCGGGG
>JBOGKI010000656.1:0-2652 GCA_050745605.1 Terriglobia bacterium
TGCCACAACGAGGGGGAGACCGTGCCACAACGAGACATGCAGGGTAAGTTTCCACACGAACTCGGCGGCCCGCCAGCTAGAGCGGAATATTCCCGTGTTTCTTCGGGGGATTCAAATCGCGCTTGGTGTCCAGCATTCGCAAAGCTGAGATGAGTTTGGGGCGAGTGTCCCGGGGCTGGATGACGGCATCGATGTAGCCGCGCTCAGCGGCAATGGAGGGATTTGCGAAGCGGTTGCGAAATTCAGCAATTTTCTCATCTCGTAAAGCTTCGGGGGCGTCAGCCTTCTGCAGCTCGCGGCGGTAGACGATATTGACGGCTCCTTCCGGCCCCATCACCGCGATCTCCGCCGTGGGGTAAGCCAAATTGATGTCGGTGCGAATGTGCTTGGAAGACATCACGCAGTAAGCTCCGCCGTAGGCCTTGCGCGTAATCACCGTGATTTTCGGCACGGTGGCTTCGGCGAAGGCGAACAGCAGCTTCGCTCCATGCCGGATGATGCCGCCGAATTCCTGCTGCGTGCCCGGAAGAAATCCGGGCACATCCTCAAAGGTAACCAGGGGGATGTTGAAGGCGTCGCAAAACCTCACAAAGCGTGCTCCCTTGACCGAAGCATTGATGTCCAGGCAGCCGGCAAGCACCGCGGGTTGATTGGCGACGATGCCCACGCTGCCGCCGTCCAAGCGGGCGAAACCCACCACCAGGTTCGGCGCGAAGTGTTCGTGGACTTCCAGAAAATACCCCTCATCCACCACGCGGTGGATGATTTGTTTGATGTCATAGGGGCGGTCCGATTCGCCGGGGACGATCTGATCGAGCGATTCATCCCGGCGATCGGCCGGATCGCTGGTGGCGGCGCGGGGTGGATCCTCATGGTTGTTTTGCGGCATGAAGGAGAGCATTTCCCGGATCAGTGCCAGGCAGTCCTGATCATTGTGCGTCAGAAACTGAGCCACGCCGCTCACCGCATTGTGCGTCATAGGCCCGCCCAGTTGTTCTTTGGTCACGTCTTCGTGCATGACGGTCTTGATCACGTCCGGCCCGGTCACGAACATGTAGCTCGATTTTTCCACCATCACCACGAAATCCGTGATGGCGGGAGAATAGACAGCGCCTCCGGCGCACGGTCCCATGATGGCCGAAATTTGCGGCACCACGCCGGAAGCCAGCGTATTGCGCAGGAAGATATCCGCGTAGCCGGCCAGCGAATCAACACCTTCCTGGATGCGCGCGCCGCCCGAATCGTTCAGCCCGACAATGGGCGCCCCGGTCTTCAATGCCAGGTCCATGATCTTGCAGATCTTGGCGGCGTTGGTGACGCTCAGGGAACCGCCGAAGACGGTGAAATCCTGCGCGAAGGCGTAAGTCACTCGTCCGTGGATCAGCCCGTAGCCCGTCACCACTCCGTCTCCGGGAATTCGCTGGTCTTCCATCCCGAAATCGTGGCAGCGGTGCTCCACCAGCTTGTCCAGCTCTTCGAATGAGCCCTCGTCAAAGAGCAATTCCAGCCGCTCGCGCGCCGCCAGCTTGCCTTCGGCGTGTTGGCGCTTGCTTCGCTCTTCGCCCCCTCCGGCTTCGGCCTGGGCGTTGCGGCGGCGCAGTTCTTCGATTTTGTCGTGGAGGTTCATGAACGTTGTCTCTGCCGTGTAGGGCGCTGTCCGTAGCGCCGGCGTCCTCGCCGGTCTGTTGCGGTAGCGGCGCTCGGCGCCTGCCCCGCTGCAAAGCGGGGAGCGCCGAAAAAACCGGCGGTCGCAGACCGCCGCTACAACGTGATCTTCGTTAAGCCGTGCCGTGCTGGGTGCTGCTGCGGGTTAACCGGACAGACCTACCCCTTCGCTTCAGACCGAGGACCCGACAATTGAGGATTCAGGCCACACCAGTCTTCGCATACGATAATGGAATTGGTCGGTTTTTTCGGGTCAAACTTGATACTCGCCGTCAGGCATTCCGCATCGGATTCGGGAAGCCTGAAGTGCGGAAGCGCCGAGACTTCCTGCGCTGCCTCGTAGGTCACTCCGCCGACCTCATACTTGTAAACCACCAACCGCATGGCTTCCGGCGGAGCGCTCCGTTCAATCCAATCGACGATCTGAGCAGAAGCCAGGCGCCCGCGGCGGTTCACGTCCAGCCGTCGCAGCCTTTCGATTTCCTCGGGTGACTTACGCCTCCAATTGCGGATGAGCGACCCGGCCACTTTAACCAGACCGGCGGCGATTGCTGTCGCCGCCAAGGCGCCCGCTCCCACCAGCGTCCAATTCAACCGTCCCCAGCCGCTCACTTGCTTAGGCTTTCTCCAAGTCGTTCATTGGCTTTTCCATTCACCCGTCTCTTGGCCAATAGTCAAAGAGTTGTATCGAGATTACATGGTCCCCGCCACAATCAACGTATCCACAGCGGTCTGGAGTAGTCCGGCGGACAACTCGGCGGAGAACGATAGCTTCAACCGCGGCAACGATCAGCTTCGAGGGGCGCGTTTCGCCGAAGCTACGGCTGCTGCGCCGTCGGAGCCTTGTGATGATGGTGACGCTTCTTACCGCTGCCTCCGACGATTACGTGCGGGTCCAGAGTCTTGGAGACCCCGTTCACGGTTACCGTTACACTATAAGAGTAGGTGCGGACTGGCGGCGAAGCAACCACGGTGCAACTCGAACTC
>JBOGKI010000657.1:0-2650 GCA_050745605.1 Terriglobia bacterium
AAAATGGATGTTGTTTCAAGCCTTGAAACTGGCGGATTTCTCGACAGACTTAACATAGTAATACTAGAAAGGGCGCAAGTGGCGGCGGCGAGGTGAGCCGGCCTCGGCGCGGCTGGAATTTGATGCCGACCCGACGCGAATCGAGGTGGTAGCCACGGACAGTGCATTTCTGTCCGTGGGTCTTGTTGTGGAAAACGAAACTCGGCGTTATTAGCTGTACTCTCTCAATTTGCGCACGGCCTGCTCCAGAACCTTCCTGCCTGCGAATCCCAGGCTGAATTCGCCAACTCGCCGCCGAGCGAAAACGCCAAAGGCTAAGGGGGTGGACCCGCCGGCACAATTCCCCCGCCGATCAGCGAAGAATTGAACATCAATCCAGTTGCGCCGCAAACGGCGTCATGGGAGAATTTGCGCCTGCGCACCTGCGCGGGCGCGTACCACTGGCGCCGTTGAGCCTGCTGGCAAAATGAAGTAAACGGGGGAAGTGATCAATGCAGAGTGAAAACGCGACTCCGCGGCCTGAGTCCCTTGATGAGATCGTGAGCCACAGCGCCGTGGTCCTCGCCGAGCAGATTCGGAACGCTGCCGTCTGGGCGAAGTCGGAAATGGACCTTCAAATCGAGGCCGCCGGCGCTCTCAAGGAATTTGCGCGTTGCGCCAAGGTGACGCTGGAGGGCCATCATAACGTCACAGTGGCAACAGGCCGTCCGGACTCGGTTTATGGAAGCGTCATTGTTGAATACAAAGATCCCGGCACGCTCTCTCCGAACAAGGATACAGCGGGAAACCTCAAGCTGATCAAGCAGCTCAAGGAGCGCTTCTATGATCTGAACCGCGAGCAGCACCGCAACTGGAATAGCATGTTCGGCGCCGGGACGGACGGAAAGTATTTCATCTTCCTGCGCTTCCGCGATGACAAGTGGACGGACCAGGAGCCGCTGCCGGTTGACCGTTACTCCACCGAGCGGTTCTTGTGGGCGCTTTACAACCTTGGCCAAAAAGGGAAGCCCTACCAGCCGGAATACCTGCACGGCGATTTCGGCTCAGAGAGTCCGGTGGCGCAAGAGGGCGTGCGCGCGCTTTAGGAGGAGATTCTGGCGACGGAAAACCCTAAAGCGCAGGTCTTCTTCAACCAGTGGAAGATTCTCTTCGGCGAGGCTTGCGGCTACGACGTTGAAAACCTGTCGGACAAGCTGAAGAAGTTGGCGGAGTTTTATGTGGTGAAGGGCAAGCCGCAGACTCGATGCGGGAGTCTGGGGTATTGGCTGGCGTTTCCACCACAGGTTCTTGTATTATCTGTCCCTAGGGGTACGATATGTAGCGATTGGTGGCCGTTTTTGGCGCCAGCCGATCCGGTCGGCAGATTTGTTGGCACGGAGCCGTACGCTAAAGATTGGGCATGGAGGGCCGATTAGTTAACGTGGAACGATTAGCGCAACCTGCCAATGTTGGTCCATTCCGCCAAATTGGTCTATTCGGGCGGGAAGCCAACGCACCTAGGCCTAAGCCGTTTCTCAAGTGGGCCGGGGGAAAGTCCCACCTTTTACCAGTGCTTCGCAGGTGTATACCCTCTGCGTTTGGCAGGTACTTCGAACCCTTTTTAGGAGGGGGCGCGTTTTTTTTCAGTCTGCGCCCGGAGAGCGCCGTCCTGAGTGATTCCAACTGCGACCTCATTCAGTGCTATCAAACCGTAAGGGATAGTCCGGAAGAGGTGATCGAACATCTTGCTACCCTGACCGTGAATGAAGAAGAGTACTACCGTCTCAGGGCCATCAAGCCTGAAACCCCTCCCGATGTGGCGCGGGCGGGCGGATCTATTTAATTGAGTAAGACCTGCTTTAGTAGGCAAGAAAAACTAGCCGGTGTCGTCTGCCGCCTGGCATCGTAGCGGCGGGTTTATCCCGCCATCTTCGTCGAGCCGTGGCAAGGTAAAATCGCAGCCACGAAACCGTCGGTGGCGAGGTAGACTCGCCGCTACGGTGCTACAATTCCTGCAATGTCAGCGCCTGGGTTCATTCGTAAGCGCAGCCGTCTGCCCCGCTCCTGCTACCTCGGTCAGCAGTGGTATTTCGTTACGGCTTGCGCAGGGGCTGGCCGACCGGCTTTCTCCAGCGGTGAACTCGTCAGGTTGCTGCTGGACCTCCTGCGGGCGCAATGTTCCATCCGTTCGTTCGACGTGTACGCCTATTGCTTCATGCCCGATCACCTACACCTCGAGCTTGTCGGCCTTTCAGTCAACTCGGATGCCATTATGCTCCTTCACGGTTTCAAGGGCATCGCGACATCGCAGGCTCGCGCGCTGGGCCTTCGAAACCTTTGGGAGAAGGGGTTCCACGACCACATCCTAAGGGACGATGACGATCACAACGCCGTGGCATGGTATATCTTCAACAACCCCGTCAGAAAAGGTCTTGTGAAGGACGCGCGTGATTGGCCCTATTCTGGTTCGTGGATGTTTGATTGGAAGAAGGCCGTCGCTCCTCCCAAAGAGTACGTCCCACGCTGGAAGTAGCGGCGGCTTTACGCCGCCATCCGGTTGCAGACGTGGCGAGGTAAACTCGCCGCTACCACGCCATTTCCGTTCCCGTAGCGGCGGCTTTACGCCGCCATCCGGTTACAAACATGGCGAGGTAAACTCGCCGCTACGAGA
>JBOGKI010000658.1:0-2639 GCA_050745605.1 Terriglobia bacterium
ACACCAATGAGCAATCCGCGGATGCCATGTCGCCGGAGGAAAACCGCAGAATCACGGCTCAGCATCGGGCTCTCATGGATGACACCGCGCACCGAGGCATTTTGCGCGGCGCTGACCCGCTGGAACCGACAGCGACCGCCACGACCGTTCGCGTCCAGAACGGCAAGGTGCTGATCTCCGACGGTCCCTTTGCTGAAACCAAGGAGCACCTCGCCGGATACTACATCCTGGACTGCAAGGACCTGGACGAGGCGCTGGAATGGGCTGCCAAAATTCCCACCGAATGCGGCGGCGCGGCGGGCTGCGTGGAAGTGAGGCCCATCCGCGAGCTGCAGCCGAGCTGAATGATCGCCCGGGGAAGTGGCACAGGGCGGCAGAGCCGTAACCACGAGCGGCTGCCCGGGCGGTGCGGCACCTGAAAAGCTTGCCGAAAAACAAGAAATTACGACCTTGCAACGCAGGGAGCCATGGATGATCTCAGCCGCGCCGTAGAGTCGGTGTTCCGCCAGGAGTCGGGGCGAATCATCGCCAGCCTGATCAGGGTTTCGGGTTCATTCGATCTGGCGGAAGAGGCGATGCAGGACGCGCTCACGTCTGCGTTGGCCCACTGGCCTGCTCAAGGCATACCGGACAATCCACCCGCCTGGATCACGGCCGTGGCCCACCGCAAATTGATCGATTATGTCCGGCGCGAACGCACCAAGACGGACAAGCAGCCCGAGCTGTTACATGAAACCAAGATGTCTTCCCCACCGGTGGAGGTTTCGGAAAATGCGATGGAGTATCCTGACGACCGTTTGCGCCTCATCTTCACCTGTTGCCACCCGGCGCTGAATTTGGAAGCGCAGGTGGCGCTTACCCTGCGAACGCTGGGCGGCCTGACCACCGCGGAGATTGCCCGCGCCTTTCTGGCTCCGGAGCCGGCTCTGGCGCAGAGATTGGTGCGGGCTAAGCGCAAGATCCGCGACGCGCAGATTCCCTACGAGGTTCCACCACATCATCTGCTTCCGGAGCGGCTGGCGTCTGTGCAAGCGGTGATTTATCTCGTCTTTAATGAAGGGTACGCAGCCACCTCGGGTGACCACCTGATGCGGCGGGATCTCTCGGCGGAAGCGATCCGCCTGGGCCGCATCCTTTGCCTGCTTCTGCCGGACGAACCGGAAAACCTCGGACTGCTGGCTCTTATGCTGCTCCACGATTCGCGCCGGGATGCTCGCACCGGCAGTGGAGGCAGGTTGGTGCGATTAGAGGAGCAGGACCGCTCCCGGTGGGACCGCGATGAAATCGAAGAAGGTGTGGCACTTCGGCAGAAGGCGGATCTGTTCAAAACCATGGGGCCGTATCAGTTGCAAGCGGCCATCGCGGCTCTGCATGCAACCTCGCCTGCTGCGGAGCAAACCGATTGGCCGCAGATCGCGGCGCTCTACCGGCAGCTCTTGCGCTTCCTGCCATCTCCGGTCGTCGCCCTCAACCACGCCGTCGCCGTGGCCATGAGCGATGGATATGAAAAGGGGTTGGACCTCATCGATCGAATCGGCGCTTCCGGCGAACTCGACCAGTACTACTTGTTCCATGCGGCCCGGGCAGATATCTTACGGCGGTTAGAGCGGCCCACTGAGGCGATGGACGCCTACTCGAAGGCGATGGCGCTGACCGCCAACAAGGCAGAACGTGAGTATCTCGGGCGGCGCCTCAATAGCTTGAAACCCTCTCAGTGAGCCATTACGGGCGTGCCGGGCGAATTCCCACGCTCGCTTCATCCTGCCGGGAAGGAGTTACTCTTACCAGAAGAAATTGCACGACCACTGCATTGCGTTCGTGCGCCAAGTTGTTGAATCCAAAACGTTGGCGCAAGGCTTGCAGTGTACGGTACCGTGTAGTTTCTGGCAGACCGGAGTTATTTTCTATGCCGGTCTTAAGAAAGGGAAATTCGCTTTTTCGGGAGGTGTGATCATGAAGAGAATAAATTCCCTGGCGCTGCCCGCAGCACTCTGCTTTTTTGTGTGGGTTTTTCCCGGCGCGCCCGTGTCAAGTTTTGCGCGTAGCAACCCAGTTCCGTCCTCACAGCAACCCCAACCGCAACAGCCCGTCCCGCAACCACCCAAGACACAACAGCAACCCGCGCAGCAGCAGCCCAACACTCCACAGGCGGAAACTCCAAACCAGAATCAGCAGCAGACCGTCATGCTGACAGGTACCATCGTCCAGAAAAAGGGCCAGTTCGTGCTGCAAGATTCGGGGAGAACTTACAAGTTGGATGCTCAGGACCAAGCGAAGAAATATGAGAATCGAAAAGTGAGGGTGATGGGAACGTTGAACACCGCCAGCCGCACACTCCAGGTGACCGAAATCAAACCCGCGACCTAGCCCGGCGCGCATTCCGATGGGCTTTGACTTCCGATCACTGGTGTAGTTTCCAGGAAATAAGGGGACAATTGGCTCCCGTAGCGCCGGCATCCCTTCGCTTCGCTCAGGGCAGGCTTTGCCGGCAGTTGCCGCCGGGACGGCGGCGTTACATTGTCCACCCAATTACTGGACACTACACTTGCCGAATAAAAGCAGCGAAGGCCGCCACTCGGCGGCCTCCCCATTCTCGACGCGCCGCCCTAACGGCCAGGCGACACCGCGGCTGCGGCTTT
>JBOGKI010000659.1:0-2633 GCA_050745605.1 Terriglobia bacterium
GTGCAGACCTTCAAGACGTCGTCACGAAAGCAGTGGCCGTCCTTGAGCAGCAGGAGCGGTTCGCTTGCCACGTCACGGAACGCCACCCGCCGCGGCCGCCGTTTCCATACCGCGTGGCTGGAAGGTACGGCCAGCAGCATGCGATCCTCCAGCAAGGGGCGGGTGGTAAACTCGCCCCGAACGGGCAGCGTCAGCAAAGCTAAATCCAACTCCCCATCGGCAAGATGGCTGAGCAATGACGCCGTCAGACCCTCTCGCACCTTCACCGTGATCCCCGGGCACGATGCGGCAAAGGCCTTCAGGATACGGGGCAAGAGAAACGGCGCGACGGTCGGAATAGCTCCCAGCGAAACGCTGCCCCGGCGCAGACCTTGAATTTCCTGGATTTCCTGGCGCGCGCCTTCCAGCTCCAGAAGGACACGCGTTGCATGCTCCAGGAATCGCTCGCCGAAGGCGGTTAACGTAATCCGGCGCCCTAGGCGGTTGAAGAGCCGGGCGCCAAGATCATCCTCCAGCTTGCGAATCTGCTGGCTGAGCGAGGGCTGCGCTACATGCTCATGCTCTGCGGCGCGAGTGAACGAGCGGAAACGCGCCACGGCCCGGAAGTACCGCAGTTGACGAAACTCCATATGCGTTGCCTATCGCTTACATAGTTATCATATATTGGACCTATGGAGGTTGCCACGGTAGATTAAATGGGAATGAGCTGACCACACCAACGATAAGGAGGCAAGTATGGCAAGAGTTGCACGGGAAGTGGTGCAAAAGGCGGGCGTGGACGTTGACAAGCTTTTGGAAATGCTGCTGCGCAACGCCGCCGCCGAGTTGACCACTTTCTACTACTACACGATTCTTCGCGTTAATCTGATTGGACTGGACGGCGAAGGCCTGAAGGAGATCACCGAGGACGCGCGCATCGAAGACCGCAACCATTTCGAAGTGCTGGTTCCCCGCATTTACGAGCTGGGAGGCAGGCTGCCGGATAGCATGAACGCTTTTCACGATATTTCGGCCTGTCCACCAGCCAATCTTCCGAAGGACCCAACGGACGTCAAGGCGATGCTACAGGTTCTGGTGGCCGCGGAACGCTGCGCCATCGGGGGCTACACCGCCATCTGCAACATGACGGCGGGCAAGGACCATCGCACTTACGACCTTTCGCTCGGCATCCTGCATGAGGAGATCGAGCACGAGGCGTGGTTCTCTGAGTTCCTGGGAGAAGGCCCGTCCGGCCATTTCCGGAGGTCCGGCACGGGCTCTGAACGCAATTCCCCTTATACCTCCAAATTCATGCATCCGTAGGATGTGGATACCGCAGACTCGCCGGTGGACCGTTCCGCTTGAAGAGTGGGCGGTCCATCCGGCGGCTGATTTTTCCTCACGAACTGGCGACGCCGCGAAGCCGCTGGCTGCGCTTTGAGAAGAGGCGCGGTTCTTTCCATGACGATCCCTCTGGATTGCCCCATCCCTGGAATGCTAGAATCTTGACCTTGGCGGCGGCCCGTGACCCTGCAAGGTCGCAATGCCTGGCTTCGTGGAATTCAGACCACGTCATGCGGGCCAGTGGCAATGCTGTTCATTTAAGGGTAGGGGCGACCCTTGCGGTCGCCCGCGGGCGGGCACAAGGCCCGCCCCTACGTCGCATCTGAAATTGGGTTCGCGGCTACAGTAGCCCCAGTGGCCTAAACGAACAGTATTGGGGCTAGTAGCCACGGTCCCGCGAAATGATTTGGCGCAAGAAAGGCGCAATGGGAGGACACATGAAAAGAGCAATTGGCCTCTTCGCGATTATCCTCGCAATATCGCTGGCGGCCGGGACATGGGCTGCGGCTGAAGGCTCTGCGCCCCTGAACCGGGTTGAGACGCTTAAGATGCCGGCCGCCGTCAAAGGCCATTTCGACCACTTCGGCATCGACGTGCAAGGGCACAGGCTGTTTTCGGCGGCTGAACGTTATCAAGCCGTCCTGGTGTTCAACCTGAACACCGGCAAACTGATCCACACGATTAGTGGAATAGGCATTCCGCACGCCATACTGTATCGTGAAGACCTCAACCGCATTTATGTTACGGACGGCGGGGCTGGGGCTTTGAAAATTTACGACGGGAAGACCTACGGTTTGCTGAAGGCCGTGAAACTGCTGGTGGATTCAGACTCCATTGCCTACGACCCGTCAACCCACGATTTATTCGTCGTCAATGGGGGAGGCGACGCTCATCAAACCTATTCAACGCTCAGCATCATCAGTACCACTTCGGGTCAGAAAATCGCTGACATCAAGATCGACGGCGACACGCTGGAGGCGATGGCCATTGACAGCCCGAGTTCCAGGTTGTACGTGAATAACCGCGCCAAGAACCAAGTGGACGTGATGGACCTCGGGAAACATACCATTCTTGCCAGATGGGCGGTGACCCTGGGCAAGGTGAACGTGGCGATGGCTTTTGACGAGCCGGCTCATCGCCTTTTCGTCGGCTGCCGCAGCGGAGAGATCGTGGTGTTCGACACCGAAACCGGGAAGGAACTGCGGGCGCTCCCCATCGGGAAGGGCGTCGACGACCTGGTATTCGATCCAGCCAGCAAGCGCATTTACGCTTCATGCGGCGGCGGCGCAGGTTCTGTCGATGTGTATCAC
>JBOGKI010000660.1:0-2619 GCA_050745605.1 Terriglobia bacterium
GCCATGCGGTGGATTGCGCAACCCGGCCATCCATCTGACGCAACGGAGAGATGTCGTCCAAAATCCAGAACGAACGGCCGTGGGTAGCGGCGACCAAGTCGTCGCCATGAATCACCATGTCCCGCACCGAGCAATTCGGGAGGTTCAATTGCAGCGACTGCCAGTGATCGCCATCATCGAACGACACGAACACACCCGTTTCCGTGCCCGCAAAGAGCAGCCCTTTGCGCACCGGGTCTTCGCGCACTACGTGAACATAGCTTCCGTCCGGGATTCCCTGGGAAATGGGTTGCCAGGTTTTCCCGCCGTCGTGGGTGCGATAGATGTAGGGTCTCAGGTCGTCAAGCCGGTGGCGGTCCACCGCGGCATAAACCGTGTCCGCGTCAAACGGAGAGGCTTCGAGCATGGCGATCTTGCTCCAGGGGGTGAGCTGCGGCGGCGTCACATTCTGCCACGACCTGCCGTGATCGTGAGTCACCTGGATCAACCCGTCGTCCGTACCAATCCAGATATTGCCTTCCCGCACCCGGGATGGAGCAATGGTATAGATCACCCCACGCCGCCGGCCCGGCGCTCCATCGTCGGCCTCGCTTGCGGCATCCAGGTTGGGCAAAGCCGCCGGCTCCTCCCGCGTGAGGTCAGGACTGATAATGTTCCAGGTTGCGCCGCCGTCTGAAGTCCAGAACAAGAGCTGCGTACCGTAATAGAGATTGTGGGGATCGAGCGGATCAAAAACCAACGGCAATGTCCAGGTGCTGCGATAAATTCCCGGATGGCCCAGCATCGGCGAGATGTTCTGAGTCTGCTTGTTGACGAAGTTATAGCGCAGGACGGAGTCACCGTATGAGCCGCCGAACAGAATGTCGGCGTGAGCCGGGTCAGCGGCAATGTATTCGCTTTCACCGCCCACTTCGATCGGGTCCCAATCACGAAAGCTGATGCCTGCGTGAGTGCTACGGCTGGGCACCGCCACCGCGCCGCTATCCTGCTGAGCTCCGTACACCCAATACGGGAAGCGCTGGTCCGTGACCACGTGGTAGATTTGCGCGGTGGCTTGGTTGTACCAGGAAGTCCAGGTGCGCGCCCCATCGACGCTGATCACCACGCCTTGATCGCCGGCTAGGATCATGCGGTTGGGGTCGGTGGGATCAATCCACAGGTTGTGATAATCGTCGCCGCCCGGCGCGCCTTTGATCGCCGTAAAGCTCTTGCCGCCGTCGCGCGACCGGTCAACCGAAGTGTTGCAAACGTAGACCGTATTTTCGTCTTTCGGATCAACGGTCACCCCGCCAAAGTACCAACCCCGGCCCCAGATCCGGCGTTCGGTGTCCATCAGCTTCCAGGTGCTTCCTGCGTCATCGGAGCGATAGAGGCCGCCTTGATGGGCGTCAACAATCAGGTAAATTCTATTAGGGTCGCTGGGCGCAACGGCAATTCCGATCCGGCCCAATCCCGCGGCAGGCAACCCATGACCGGTCAAGGGAGTCCAGGTATTTCCTCCATCGGTTGATTTATAAAGACCGCTTCCCTGGCCATTTGACGGTGGATAAACGTTCCAGGGCGGCCGCCGAGTTTGCCAGAGAGCGGCGTAGATGATCCGCGTATTTTGCGGATCGAAAGCCAGATCGATGGCGCCGGTATTCGCATCTCTGTACAGCACCTTCTTCCAGGTGTTGCCTCCGTCCGTCGAGCGGAACACTCCACGCTGGACGTTCGGTCCATAGGCATGGCCCAGCACCGCCACGAAGACCACGTCCGGGTTGTGAGGATCGACCAGAATCCGCCCAATCTGCCGGCTGTCCGGCAATCCCAGGTAATGCCAGGTTGTCCCGGCGTCGGTCGATTTGTAGACGCCGTTGCCATAGGAAATGTCGGAGCGCATGTCAGCTTCGCCAGAGCCAACGTAAATCACATCCGGATTCGAGGGCGCAACGGCCACCGCGCCGATGGAGGCAACGGGCTCATGATCAAAAATGGGCTTCCAGACGCGGCCGGCGTCGGTGGTCTTCCACACTCCGCCGCCCACCGCTCCGAAGTAAAAGACATTGGGCTGGCCGGGCACGCCGGCGGCCGTCAGCGAGCGGCCTCCTCGGGTTGGGCCGATCATGCGCCAGCGCAGAGCGGAATAAAGTTGAGGGTTGGCTCGCTGCGCGCGCAGCGCGGATGGCGTCTCAAAGGCCACAATCAGAAACAGCACGGCGACGATGGTTAGAAAATAGGGACGAAAACGCTGGCTCGAGGATTCCAATTGGTCACTCCATTCCGTTACTCAAGATGGCAGAAAGTATAGAACAAGACGCCGGAGACGGCATAGAAGTTATGGTGGGTTGGTCCTCATCGACCCTCACCCGGCCTGGGCGTGCGAAGGTGTGAAAAAATTGGTGACGCTTGTCATCCTGAGCGGAGCGAAGGATCTCTGTCCTTTGCCTCCGATGCGGCGCCAGATGCTTCGTGGAGCCCGCCCTGAGCCCACCGGGATTCTTCGCTGCTGTGGAAATAGGCGGATGCGGCATTGAAAATACGCTAGTTATTCGGCCTCCCGCCGTAGGGGCAGGGCTTGCCCTGCCCCAGGGTGCCGCAAGCGGTGCCCCTACGCCATTTTCATGCACGGTGGTGTAC
>JBOGKI010000661.1:0-2613 GCA_050745605.1 Terriglobia bacterium
TGCCTGGGCAACCTGATCATCCGAAAGCGAGAGGGCTACTCGCCGGCTGAAGGCGCGCAACTGGTCCTCCTCGAGATTTTTCTGCTGGTGAGCGATGTTCTTTCCCTCGCCCGCTTCTCCAAGCCCGTAGCCTTTGATGGTGCGCGCCAGGATGACGCTCGGAGAGCCCCTGTGTTCGGCTGCCGCCTTATAGGCAGCGTATACCTTCTTGGGATCGTGCCCTCCAAACCGCAGTCGATGCAGTTCTTCATCGGTCAGGTGCTTCACCAAGTCAACCAGGCGGGGGGCTTTGCCGAAGAAATGCTCTCGGAGGTAGGCACCGGACTCCGCCGAATAGCGCTGCCGCTCGCCATCCACCAGTTCGCCGGCCCGTTCGACCAGAAGCCCTTCCGTACCTGTGTAAGCCCGCCTTTAATGCGTTAGCAAAGCGGCACCAATGCCCCTTCAGGTAGAGTCACCCGCCTGAAAGCCGGAACACCTTAAACAGCTTCGTCAGCGGGTCGTAAAATTCGTGCACTACGCGTTCCTTCAGCGGAATGATGGCGTTGTCCGTGATCTGGATACCGGCAGGGCACACCTGCGTACAGCACTTCGTGATGTTGCAGTAGCCGATGCCGTGTTGATTGCGAATGTCCCGAATGCGATTTTGATCGTCGAGCGGATGCATCTCAAGCGCCGCATCGTGAACGAAGAAGCGAGGACCGGCATACTTGTCGTAGAGATGATGATTGCGCAGCACATGGCAAACGTCCTGGCAGAGAAAGCATTCGATGCATTTGCGAAACTCCTGGACGCGGTCCACATCCTGCTGGGCCATGCGCCACGTCCCATCCGGCGCATCGGGCGGGCGAGGATGAAAGGGCTTGATGTGTTTCTTGACCTCGAGGTTCCAGGATATCTCGGTGACCAGGTCTTTGATGGGCGGAAACGCGCGCATTGGCTCGACCATGACGGGCTTATGGAGCGGCAGCGCGCTGAGCCGTGTCATGCACATCAGTTTGGGCATGCCGTTGATTTCCGCGGAGCACGAGCCGCACTTCCCAGCCTTACAGTTCCAGCGCACAGCGAGATCGTTCGCCTGGGCCTGCTGGATATCGAGAACGGCGTCAAGCACCACCATGCCAGGTGCGACTTCGGCAGAATAATCGCAGAACCTGCCTCCGCCTCTGTCGCCGCGCCATATCCGGAATGTTGCCCTGCTCATTGCCTTATCCTGGCAGCTTTTCTGTTCACTTCACGACGACTTTAGTCACAGTGCTCACCGATCGCGGGCAAGCTCCAAAAGGCCCACGAAGATTCTCGCTGGAACTGTTGATCCGCTTCTCTTCACGGCATTGTACAAGTTATTCGCTCGTGGACTGCGATCCAAGGTGAATTAGAATGGGTGAAACGACGACCTGTCGACATGACTTTAGTCCCACGGAGCCCCAGCCTCAAACACGCCAGGAATAAACAGCAGGGAATGGAGAAAATTACGACGGCCCGAGCGAGGCCGCGACCTCCCAGTCGGGATTTTGCATTGGGTCTAAAGAGCGCCAAGGATGGAAGCGGGGAGCGCAAACCCGAAAGCGAGCTACCTGAAAACACATAGGTTATCAAATGACGCGCTCGCTTGTTGCGCATATTTGAAGTTCTCTCCCGTTACCCCAAAACGGCCACCAGCGGCATCGGGAATGGTGCAATGCACGCCCTGTTCCGGGGTGTCCGAGCCAACTCGGCGGTCTGAGGCATTCTTCCCCGACAAACCGCGTACAAGTTATTGAATGGTTTTAAGTTGCTTCGCCGGCGCGTTCTTCATTCAGCAGGATAAGTCACCTGGGTTCCGTGTACCCGCGCCCAGGGCGTAAGCGCGTGAAGCCGCGTGTGAGTGGCGCTTGTGATTTCCCTCACTTCAACCCCTTGCACCAACAAGGCATCGGCAATCAGGGAGCGATGACACCGCCAGGGAACAGCTTCAGCACACATAACGGTGGTGGGGCGCGCCGAAGCCAGTTTGATGAGCCGCTTCAAGCCCCTCTCGAATTCTGGCGCCGGCATGTAATCGGCGAACTCCCGGAACGACGCGTTTCGCCAGCCGGTGTTGACCGAGTCGCGCGCCGCGTGCCGCAAGCCGCCCCGGGCGCGAAGATGGACGTAGCGGGTGCCTGCCGTGCGGAGAGACTGGGGAAGAGTGTCGGCGTTGTACTGTGGGTTCTGCGGGAGCGGGGCATGGTGCGGACGTCCACAAGTTGTTCGACTCCGTAGCTCTGCAACAGCTCCAGGAAGGCGGGCAGGTCAGGGGTCGAGTGGCCTACCGTGTAGATAACAAGAGGCTCCCTCTTCATACCCGCCATGCTCCCCCCTATCAACTGGACCGCTCACCTGCGCAGGGAAAGCTACGTCGCAGGTACGAGGCCCGCGCGGCACGCGCAGCCAGACTTCGGGTTGACGCTCGGCGGCGTGCCACCATCGGACGGTAGCGGCCGAGTGCGCCAAATACCGTGCAAAGTTTTGCGCCAGATAATCTGCAAAATCACCACGCCCCAAGAACGATTCCTGCAAAATCCTCGTTAGGGTTGCACGCGCTCATGACTTAGTTTTTCCCTTTGCCGGCGAGCGGGAGAAGCGTATGAT
>JBOGKI010000662.1:0-2606 GCA_050745605.1 Terriglobia bacterium
TTACCGGGGAATAACATGGTGGTGGTTCACCGGTCCGATGGTAGCGGCACTACTTTTGTCTGGACCGATTTCCTTTCCAAGGTCAGCCCAGAATGGAAGAGCCGCGTGGGAAGCAACACCTCCGTCAATTGGCCAGTGGGCTTGGGTGGCAAGGGTAACGAAGGCGTGGCGGGCTTGGTGAAGGAAACACCCTATTCCATCGGTTACGTGGAATTGATCTACGCCCTTCAGACCCATCTCCCCTATGGCACGGTGCAAAACGGAGCCGGCCACTTTGTAAAGGCGAGTCTGGCAACAGTGACGGTAGCGGCGGCCGGCGCGGCGGCAAAGATGCAGCACGACGTGAGGATTTCGATTACCAATGCGCCCGGGGCAAACGCCTACCCCATCTGCAGCTTCACGTATCTCCTGATTCCCGCGCATATTGCCGATGCGGGAAAGCGCGAGATCATCAAAGGCTTCCTGCACTGGATGCTGACGGACGGTCAGAAGTATGCGGAGCCGTTAGCCTATGCAAGCCTGCCGAAAGCAGTTGTGGCAATTGAGATGAAACACATTTCGGAAATTAACTAAACCCATGGGAACAGCCAACACCGCGGCGGCAGGTTCCCGGGGACCCCAGGCGGCGGACGCAAGATCGTTCGCCGCTCGTTTGCGTAATGGGGACGAAATCGCCCACCTCATCACCCTGGTCTTCGCTGCAGGCGTGTGCCTGATCGTCTGCCTGCTGGTCATCGAGCTTTTCATCAATTCATCTGCATCCCGCCACCAGTTCGGTTGGACCTTTTTTGTTTCACGGGTGTGGGACCCGGTCTTTGATAATTTCGGGGCTTTGCCGTTCATCTATGGAACGATCGTGACCTCGGTGCTCTCCCTGCTGTTTGCCGTGCCGTTGGGCGTGGGGGGCGCTATCTTCCTTGCGGAATTTGCACCACCCCGGCTGTCTGATTCGCTCACTTTCATTGTTGAGCTTCTGGCGGCCGTTCCCAGCGTTATTTTCGGTCTGCTCGGCATCTTCGTGGTGGTGCCCGTCATGAGGAGGGCGATTGACCCGATCTTACAGAAAGTCTTCGGCGATCTGCCTTTATTCTCTGGCCCAATCTATGGCGTCGGCTTCCTGACGGCAGGCATTGTCCTGGCCATCATGATCGTTCCTTACATTCTCTCGGTTTCCCGCGAAGTGCTCCTGGCGGTCCCGGCGGACCAGCGGGAGGCGGCGCTTGGACTGGGCGCGACGCGATGGGAATCGATCTGGCAAGTGGTGGTGCCCTACGCGAAAACCGGAATTCTCGGGTCGATCTTTCTGGCGCTGGCAAGAGCGTTGGGTGAGACGATGGCGGTGACCATGGTCATCGGAAACGATCCGAAGATCAGTTCGTCGCTGTTTGCGCCCGGCTATACCATTGCCGCAGTCATTGCCAATGAATTTTCTGAGGCGACAGGGAAACTCTATCTGCACTCGCTGATCGAGCTCGGCCTGGTCCTTTTCATCATCACCGTGATCTTGAATGGCCTGGCCCGATTGCTAATTTTGGCCACTACCCAAGGAGGATCGGTTCACGGATGAGCCTCCGCATGGCGCGCCGCCGGGTTGTAAATGTGGTGATGCTCACTGCGACTGGAGCTTGTGCCGTAGTCGCCGTCCTGGTTCTCTGCTTCATCCTGGGCTACTTGCTCTGGAATGGCGGGCATTACCTGAGCTGGAACTTCCTGACCAAGCTTCCAACGCCCGTCGGAGAACCGGGTGGGGGCATGGCCAACGCCATCGTCGGAAGCGGCAAAATCCTTCTGATTGCGGCCATCACCGGGATTCCAGTCGGACTGCTGGCCGGGATTTATCTAGCGGAATTCGGCGGGACCACCATGACATTCATGGCGCGCTATGCGGCCGATTTGTTGAATGGCGTTCCTTCGATTGTCACCGGTATTTTCGCTTATACTCTGGTTGTGCTCCCGCTGCATCACTTTTCAGCTCTGGCGGGAGGCTTGGCCTTGGGCATCATGGTGATCCCCATCGTCATGCGCAGCACCGAGGATTTCCTGCGGGCCGTGCCCGGAACACTGCTGGAGGGCGCGCTGGCGCTCGGCGCCAGCCGTTGGAGAGGAATTGCGACCGTGGTGATTCCTGCGGCGGCCCGGGGAATTGCTACCGGCATTTTGCTCGCTATGGCTCGCGTCGCTGGTGAAACAGCGCCGCTGCTCTTTACCAGTTTCAATAACCATTATTGGGTCAGCGGCTGGATGCAACCCACCGCGTCTCTCCCGGTGATGATTTACATTTACGCCATCTCGGCCTATCAGGACTGGCAGCGTCAAGCGTGGGCCGCCGGCTTCGTACTGCTCATGCTGGTTCTGTTGATTAACATTTGCGCCCGAGCCATCCTGCTGCGAGGTAATACTGCCGGGCGGTAAAGGATGCCATGAGTTCAGCGACTAAACCTTCAATGGCCCATCCACAACCAGTTGAACAAAAAGAGAAGAAGCCAGACACGGCGATTCGCTTCCCAACGGGCGCCGTCGTCAAGTTTCAGATCTCCGCTCTCGAGTTTTACTACGGGCCGAAAAAGGTCCTGATGGATATCTCACTATCCATCCCGGAAAAGACC
>JBOGKI010000663.1:0-2593 GCA_050745605.1 Terriglobia bacterium
TCCGCTTCACCTCTCAAGATGCTGCTTTCCTCCGCGAGCTGAAGATCAGCGTAGACGACGAGAGTCGCTGAATGCGGCGCTTTTTTGTTTTCCGAGTCCCGAACTTTTGACCGATGGCGGTGTGCCCTGCAAGTGGACGGGCAAAAGAGGGCGGCGGTATGCGGTCCAGTGTTTCCGGTGAAATGGCCGCCGGGCCGGCTCGCGTCATTCTCTCAGGGAGTCTTCGACGTTGATGCGTGCGATTCTGGTGACGGGCTGCGCCGGGTTCATCGGTTTTCACGTCTCGCGACGCCTGCTTGCTGATGGAGAACAGGTCGTAGGGCTCGATAACCTCAATCCCTATTACGACCCCAAGCTGAAGCAGGCTCGCCTGGATCAGCTCATCCCGCGAGCGGGATTCACATTTGTCACGGCTGACGTTGCAGGTCGTGCTGCAATGGAATCACTCTTCGGCGAGCATCGATTTGATTGCGTGGTCCACCTGGCGGCGCAGGCGGGCGTCCGCTATTCGCTGAAAGATCCCCACGCCTACGTGAATTCCAATCTCGTAGGGTTTGTGAATATTCTCGAAGGCTGCCGGCACAGCGGCGTAGGACACTTGGTGTTCGCATCCTCAAGTTCGGTTTACGGAGCGAACACTCACATGCCTTTCTCCGTGCATGATGGCACGGACCATCCGGTGAGCCTCTACGCCGCGACCAAGAAAGCCAACGAGATGATGGCGCACTCTTACGCGCATCTCTATCGGCTACCCGCGACGGGACTACGTTTTTTTACGGTCTACGGCCCCTGGGGAAGGCCGGACATGGCGCTGTTCCTCTTCACTCGCGCCATCCTCGAGGGCAAGCCGATTGACGTTTACAATTTCGGGAAGATGCGCCGGGACTTCACTTTCATCGATGACATTGTTGAAGGTGTCGTGCGCGTCATGAACCACGTCCCACAGGCCGATGCCGCCTGGAACAGCGAGCGTCCAGACCCGGCGTCAAGCTCAGCGCCTTACCGCATCTACAACATCGGCAACACCCGGCCCGCGGACCTCATGGTGTTGATTGAAGCTGTGGAGAAGAAGCTCGGCAAGAAAGCACAGAAAAACCTGCTTCCCATCGAACCCGGGGACGTGCCCGCGACATGGTCCGACGTGGAGGACTTGACGCGGCATACCGGCTTCACACCCCGGACCTCAATTGAGGAAGGCGTGAACCGCTTTGTGGATTGGTACCGGGAGTATTATCACGTGTGATCGTGGCGGGCTTCGGGTGATGGTTCACTGGGGCGTCATGGGTTCTTCACTGTGCTCAGGATGATAGTCGCGGGAAATCTCTCAGTAAGCTGCGAAGCCGCCACGAATTAACAAGATTCCGCTCGTTTCCACTGACTTTCCCTCTGCAAGGGAACTCAAACCCATGTGCGGCATCACTGGATTCGTGACGGCGGGCGGAATGGGGACGGAAGAACTGACGGCGCGCGTGCGGCGCATGGCTTGCTGCCTGGCGCACCGCGGTCCGGACGATTCCGGTGAATGGGTGGACGCGGCGGCGGGCGTGGCGTTGGGTCACCGGAGGCTCTCCATCGTGGACCTTTCGCTGGAGGGACATCAGCCGATGCACTCAGCCTGTGGCCGCTACGTGATGGTCTTCAACGGCGAAGTCTACAACTTTGCTGATCTTCGCCAGGAGCTTGAGCCTAAAGGTCACACTTTCCGTGGACATTCGGATACTGAGGTGATGCTCGCCGCCATCCGCGAATGGGGGCTGGAAGCAGCCCTGCAACATTTCATCGGCATGTTCGCCTTGGCGCTTTGGGACCGCGAGGAACGCGTGCTGTCTCTGGCGCGCGACCGCTTGGGCATCAAGCCGCTCTATTACGGCTGGGCTCATGGAACTTTTCTGTTCGCTTCAGAGCTGAAGGCTATTCGGGCTTATCCCGATTTTGAACCTCAGGTCGATCGCGGCTCGCTCGCGCTCTTTCTTCGCTTCGGTTGCATTCCTCAGCCCCATTCGATTTATCAGGGCATCGGCAAGCTGCCTCCGGGCTCCGTGCTTTCACTTAAGCAACGTGGATCACGTGAATGGAACCGCCAGGAAGTTCAGAATTACTGGTCGATGGGAGAAGTCGCACAGCGGGCCGCGGAGGCGCCTTTCAAAGGAACAGCGCAGGAGGCCGCGGACGAGTTGGAGCGCCTGCTGCGGGATGCCATCCGGCGACGCCTGATCGCCGATGTTCCTTTAGGCGCCTTTCTTTCCGGCGGCATCGACTCTTCGGTCGTGGTGGCGCTGATGCAGACGGAAAGCAGCCGTCCGGTAAGGACATTCACCCTCGGATTTCGCGAGGACGCGTTCAATGAAGCCGTCCACGCCAAGGCTGTAGCCGCGTACCTGGGCACGGATCATACAGACGCTTACGTGACGGCCGAGGAGGCCCTGGCCGTGGTTCCCCGACTGCCCGTCTACTATGATGAACCTTTCGCAGATTCCTCACAGATACCCACCTGCCTGGTTTCCGCGCTGGCGCGCCGCCACGTCACCGTGACGCTTTCCGGCGACGGCGGCGACGAACTGTTCGGAGGGTACGATCGCTACACGATCGCGCC
>JBOGKI010000664.1:0-2582 GCA_050745605.1 Terriglobia bacterium
GCTCTATGGTTTCGGCGGATGGATCAGGGCGAACCGGTAGTCGCGGTATTTTCCTGGGTCGCCGTCATGGCCGTCGCAAGCGGCGAGCGCGATGTTGACCATTTCCCGGGCCGTGACGAAATGAGTCCTCATCTCACCCGCC
Source organism: Terriglobia bacterium (assembly GCA_050745605.1). Taxonomy (GTDB): domain Bacteria; phylum Acidobacteriota; class Terriglobia; order UBA7540; family UBA7540; genus CALCEB01. The sequence continues at coordinate 143 of JBOGKI010000664.1, forward strand.
TGTGACGCATCTTTCAAGTCCTGCAACAAACGGAGCAGCGGCGCTCCCAGCAGAGCTTCGTGGTCGCGCGGATCCATCCCATGGCAGTGCAGCTCAATGAAGACCCAGTCCGGTCTGCCTTGGACTTGAATGCCGGTCTGGATCCAGAACCTCATCCGTTCCATGCTGGGTGGATTCAAGCAGGCCAGCTCCGAGTTCTCGATGATGAAGTGCCGGCGATTGCCGTCCCTTCTGCGGTAAACGAGTCCGAGCGGTCCCTGCATGATGAGCGGAAACGTCGCCGGCGCTCTGTCCACCGTCAGGTCGCGCCCTCGGCGATGGGCAGCTCGCTGGCTGAGCGGCAGCGCGCACTCATACATCGAATTGATCTTGGCGGTCTGGGCGGGGTGGGGCGCGGAGGGAAGCGTGAAATCGGCATAACAACCCGTTTCCGCAAGGATTTGCATTTCATCGTCCACTCCGCAGCAGCCCCTCCCGGAATTCGCCAGAGCCCAGTTGCCATGAACGAAGGCGTAATGTGGCAGGCTGCTTTCTTGAAGCCGCGACAAACATCCGTGGCGGACCAGCGCGTCCCGGAATTCCTCCAGAGTCCGGCGGGTGTTTTCCGAAGTGTCCGGCGAGTCAATCCCGTGATGCAAGTGAATCTCAACCTCTCCCCAACCTTTATGACAAAAACTCGCAAGCATTTCCATCTGTTCCGGATCGTATTGCTCGGCGGGGAAGAAGTACGTGTGGCGAAATGGGAATCCATCCGCATCCCTCAACGACTCCACGGCCTGCGGGTACTGTCTTAACCAGTCCCGCAGCCTTCGAATTGCCACATCGCGCGGAGCGTAAATCCGGGGGTTCTGGGGGTTGATGGAAGGCTCAAAGTGGTCCGCGAGACCCAGGATGACGTGCAATGGTTTGCGTGAAGAAGCGCGGCGGAGGGACCTACGCCAGAGATAAGAAGGAAGCCAGCGCAGTGTAGTTTGAAGTTTTTCCCAGGGAATCATTTCAGCCGTCAAATCAAAGTGCTATTATTGACCTTGCAGCCGGGAAGCCGTTCGCCGCCGTGGGGAGTTTTTGCTTTGATTCCTGCAAGATGACCCGCATGGTTCTGCCCACGGACACTCGGCAAACATTCCCAGAAACAAGAAAGCGGGCCTATGCGATCTGGAAAAACGGCGAGAACCGCTGCGCCGGATCTTCAAGCCGGACGCCGGTTATTCCACAAGTTCCACCCGCCACTGCCGCTGAGCGTCTTCCTGCTCATGATGGCTTGTGCCGGGTGGAGCCAGGCTGGAACCATCCGAGTGGCTGCCGGCGGCAACTTTCAGAAGGCGCTGAATGAGGCGAAGCCGGGGGACACGATTCAGCTTCAGGCCGGCGTGACCTATGAGGGCAATTTCAAGCTCCCCAATAAATCAGGCTCCGCATATATCACGATTGAAAGCTCGGCGCTTTCCTCGCTGCCGCCGGAAAACGTGCGCGTCAATCCCTCCTACGCCCAATTTATGCCCAAGCTCGTCTCGCCGAATGTCATGTCCATTGTAACTGCAGTGCATCAGGCGCATAACTACCGGTTCATCGGAATCGAGTTCCATCCGGCGGCCGGGAAGTGGGAGTATGACATGATCGCGCTCGGCGGTGGAGATCAAACTTCCTTAGCCGAACTCCCGCATGACCTCATCTTTGACCGTGTTTACATTCATGGCGATCCGGCCCGGGGATCAAAACGCGGAATCGCCTTGAATGCCATCAACGTCACGGTTGAGAACTCCTACATCTCCGATATCATGATTGTCGGGCAAGACACCCAGGCGCTCTGTGGGTGGAATGGGCCCGGTCCTTTCAAGATCATCAACAACTATCTTGAGGCTTCCGGAGAAAACGTCATGTTCGGAGGCGCCAGAGCTTTCATCCCCAACGTCATTCCCTCGGATATCGTTATCCGCCACAACCACTTTTTCAAGCCTCTTTCCTGGAGAATCGGTGATCCAAGTTATGCCGGAACACCCTGGTCCGTGAAGAATCTCCTCGAGTTCAAGAGTGCGCAGCGCGTCACCGTGGAAGGGAACATCCTTGAAAATTGCTGGGGCATGGCGCAGCACGGCTCGATTATTCTTTTCACGCCCCGATCGATGTTTGGACACAATCCGTGGGTTCAGATGCAGGACATCACGATCCGGAACAACATCATCCGGCACGCGGTCGGAGGAATCGATTTCGGAGGCGTGGATGACACTGACCAGCCTCAAAACAGAGTGATGCGCCTGCACCGCCTCCTCATCCAGAACAACCTGATGTATGACTTGAATGGCTACAAATGGGGGTCTCCGGGCAATCGGCAAGATTGGCTTTTCCTTTGCGTCCAGGGCTCGGACCGGGTCACCGTCGATCACAATACCGGATTTTCGAATTGGTTCATCCTCGAGGCGGATGGCAGGCTGGGCGTGAG